>JBCCLI010000046.1:0-25017 GCA_039026975.1 Bacteroidota bacterium
ATCAGCCACTTCATTAAATGCCAATAAGCTGTTGGTAATACTTAAAGTATCGCCCTCAGAAAGGAATATTCCATTATCCCCATTATAACAGATAGTGGAATTGGAAATAGAAAGCCTTCCACCCTGGCTGAAAATACCCCCCCCATTATCTGGTCTAGGGCTATCTTCACTGAAATCTGCCTCATTATGGAAAAAAGTACAATTATCGATAGTGGATGAACTGCTATAGTTCGCTATCCCCCCTCCTTCAAAAATTGAATAGTTTGCATTAAATGTACAGTTATCAATGATAGAGAAACTGCCATCTAAGTTTGCTATTCCTCCTCCTCCTAAACTAGAGTTATTTCCTTGGAAAAAACATCGAGTTATGGTTGGAGAGCTTCCTGAGTTATAAATACCTCCTCCAAAATCAATGGCAGAATTGTCATAAAATTCACAATTCTCGATATAAACAGGACTGTTTATATTTTGAAATCCTGCTCCATGCAGCCATGAACGATTGCTAGTAAAATTACAATTAAAGATTTTTGGAGAACTATCAACATTAGAAATGGCCCCACCTCCGTCTGTACCATAGTTTCTGAAAAATATACAATTCCTGATCTCTGGAGAACTATTAACATTACTAATTCCTCCTCCTGAATCATCGCCAACGTTCCACAAGAATTTACAGTTAATTATTTGAGGGGAGCTATTAAAATTATATATAGCTCCTCCTTCCCGTTCTGTCCAGTTTCTAAGAAAGACGCAGTCTGAAATGATTGGGGAACTATTAAAATTGGCCATTCCAGACCCTAATAAATCTCCAAAGTTATCTTTGATTATACATAGTTCTATTCTTGGAGAGCTATTTAAATTATAAATTCCCCCACCGGAAAAACTCCTATTATCTACATTAATTCCTTCATCATTTCGAGAAAAACTTTCTTCTATAATGAAGCCTGATAATAAGCTTGTTGGATCAACTCCCTCTAAATATAAAACTGTATAACTCCCTATGCTGGTATCCTCTACCCTATAAAGATTTCCACTCAAAATTGTAGGATTTATGTGGAATAAACTAACAGAATCAGTGCCTCTATTTTCCAGTTTTAGTTCATCACCTCTAAACCCACCGTATATTTCGACACCATTCACCAATTCAAAACTTCGTTCCAGATCCCACCAATAACAAGGGTTACAGCTTACAGGGTAGTAAGTTCCGGTAGCTACCCAAATTTGATTCCCACTTTCTGCAACTGTGAGTGCATCCTGGAGATCATTAAAGGCATTTTCCCAACTACTGCCATTATTATTACCAGTTGCAGATGAATCTACGAAAATGATCCCTGAAGAATATGAGGGAAGGGAATCTAAGATTTCGGTATATGGATATGCTCCTAAATCTACTCCAGGAGTATCTCCAGCATTAATTGCAGGGCTGTTTTTGCTTAAGCGTAAGTCAGGAAAAGCTTCGTTTAAGAAAAGAGGATCAGAACTGAAATTCCCCTGGCCTGGAAATCCCTGGTGAATTAATGAAAAAGTTACAGAGAACTCATTTTGATCCAATGAAATGGGAGAAAGTAAGAGTTTTTCCCAAAGAATACTGTGTTTCAAAAAACCAGTTCCTCTTACCCTTAAAGCACCTCCATTGCCCCTTCTTGCATCATTTTGAAAAAAAGTACAATTATTTATTTCCAAGATATTATTCTTCCCGCCGTAAATAGCTCCTCCTTGTGTGGAGCTATTAGCATAAAACTCACTATAAGAAATAGTTACTTTTTTCCCGAAGGCTGCTATGGCTCCTCCTTCTTCTGACTCAGATTGATTAAATCTAAAAATGGCTTCTTCAAAACTGATATCACTATAATCCCCTCTTACTACCACTGCTCCTCCGTCTCCCCTGGAGCGATTATCCCAGAACTCTACTTGGTAAAAACCAACCTTTCCATTTTCAATATAAACGCCTCCTCCATCTCCATTATTTGCATCATTATTTATGAACCTACACTTGATGATACTGTCTGTTTGGGGTAGATCTTCATTAATTTGATTATCAATAAAAAGACCTCCACCATGTCTTTCTTTTCCAGATTCTCCACCATAACCTTCTTGAATAATAAATCCATTTATGCAAAAGTTTGTGTATGCTTTAACTACGTGATTCGAGGGCCCAAAATCCCCTAGATCACCAGAGAGAATAGTTGGATGCTTATTTGGATCAGAAATTGAGGCAGATTTATTCTTTGAATCAAACCCTCCAATCAGCTTTGTATATGGAGGAATTACAAAGGAGATATCTCTGTTTATGCCTGGGGTCGGATAATATGTTCCTTCGGCTACATAAATGATTTTTTGTGGTTGTAGGCTCGCTAATGCAAGAGCATCTTGTAGATCAGAGAAAGCATGTAACCAGGAACTCCCATCATTATTCCCCTTAGCGGAAGCATTGACATAGATTTTGTTCTGGGCGACGGCAAAATGAAAAAGAGAGAAAAGTAGAATGAATATAACAATTGAATTACATGGAAAGACTAGGGAGGGATGTAGGGATTTCACGATATAATAATTTTATATAATGAATTTTTAGGTAAAATGTAATACTATTCCGATAGGAGTTTTTAATAACTAGATCGAATATTTTGTTAGACCCTTAATCAAATCACTACCTTTGAACAAGGATAGGTGTGATTATTTGTTGGTTAACATTCAGTTGAATAGATAAAAAGTATACTCCTTCTGTGAGATTTGTGATGTCAATTGGTTCTAGGGTAACAGTTTTTTGATCGATTAAGACTCTTCCGTATAAATCAAGTATTTCTATGTTAATGTTCTTCTTTTCATGCTTTGGAAGAGATAGAAATAATTTACTCGATGCTGGGTTAGGAAAAACCCTCACAGTAGGATTATCAGAAAATTCATCTTGTATGCTAGTTATAAGGGGTAGCGGAAAGGATTCCACTTGATAAACTCTCTTATTAACAGCTTCTTGTAGGAAGACAATTAATTGAAAATCATCAGGTCTATTATTGGTTATTGAAGAAATGATATTCTCATTTTCTATTGGATTAAAGGTATAAGTTTCACCTACTTTCCAATTGGCAGCACTTTCCCCTGCTGGATTGGGAAGGAATTTTTTTACTATATTTTTTACGGTTTTACCTTCTAGAAATGCTTCTTTTTCTACCAGAACAGTTTGAACAGTGAGTTCAGGCTGGAAATCTTTTAAAGCGGTGATTTGTAGAGGACGGGGATCATTTGGGAGAAAACTAATATTAAAAAAGGTTTCCTCCAGAGATAAAGAGTCAATATTTGAATAAGAAACAAGAGAGGGAGGGTCATAGAAAGCCTGCCCATCCAGGATAAGTAAGTTGTTATCTCTTCTTCCGTAGAAATTATTTCTATTTTCTACCTCAGTTGTAGGATCGAATAGAAGGTAAGTAAATGTTAAAAGCTCATTGTCAAATTGTTCTTCTAACCTAGTAGTCGAAGAACTATATCCTTCAACTTCTTGAAGGAACAATTCTGCCAGTACATTTTTCTGATAATCAGATACAGAAAGATTATCTATTGCAAAACCATTGAATTGGCTAATTGGGTTGACGAAGTCAAAGCTTCTAAAGACCAAACGTAGTCTAATTCCTTGGTCTCTTAATTCATCGGGTAGTCTATGAATAGCTTTTCTCCAACCATTAGATTGACCTGTCCAACCAAACTGATCCGAGCCTTCTTGATTTCCTGGATTAGCAGTAATAGCAGATGAATTATACCAACTCCTTCCAGTAGTATCAGCCCCAATCTCATTCCATGTCTTTCCTCTATCAAGTGAATATTGCATAACTACTCCATCAATCTGATCTTCCATATCAGTCCAGTAATCAAAGGAAATGGTGGGATTTTCTAAGCCGGATAGATCTAAGCAAGGACTATAGAGCCATGTATGGATATTGGGCTCGTATGGTCCAGATAGATTGGTCATAAAGACTTTTTGCCCATCAGAAGCAGTATTTATCCTAGTATCAGCAGGCTTTCCCCATTGCCAGAGAGGAGAGGAGAGTTCAGCTTGCCAAATGGGCGTTTCTTCAAAAGAATCATCGTAAGGAAGATCGGTAACTGTTGGTAATACCCAAATCCTACCATGACTAGCCTGATCCTCTAGGTTATTGCCATTTTGAATCGCTGTACCCTCTCCCGAGCGGAATATGTCATAAAAGCCCGTTTCAAGAGGGGCTTTAATTTTTATCCCCGAAATGCGGATACTATTAGGAGAAGTTGTGTATGATCTATTGTAAATTAAGGTTATTTGATTATTTGCGACAAAAGCATTTATTTCTTCTAAACCTTCCCCCAAGAACTGGAATTCAGCTTCTTCAAAATTTAATTCTACTGATTCTGGAAAACCGAGTATGACCGACTGATTAGAATCAATAGACCACGCTCCTCCTGTACTATCCGAAATAACAATATCGGATAGGGTAATGAACTCCGAGTCTATATCACATATTTGTGTTATATCACTGCTTGTGTGGGTTTCCTGATATTCAAATGCGCCGATATCAATAGAATCATTCTTAGATCCTATTATCCTCGAATACCCTCTTTGATCAACTAGAATCTCTGTGGAAGAGACAGGAGGGCCTTTTCCAATGGCAGGGCTACTTGGTAATAAGGCTAGGGTAGAGGTAGGACCTCCCTTATTTGCTAAAATATCTAATAATGGATCGATAGTATTAAAACTATTACCCATGATATCTGTACGAGTTGATAAAATTCTACTATTTGTACTGTCACTAATCAAGTTATAACCCTCGGAGCGGATGATTCCCTGAGGACTTACGGTGAAATTTTTCTCTTGGGCTATTATACAGTTGAAGAGAGAAATGGAGTCCAGAGCGTAAGTGTAAATACCTCCTCCATCATTTAAGTAAAAAGTTGAACTATTAATAGATAAATTACTGTTCTCATTGAAGAGTCCACCTCCTGAGTTAGCGGAATTTCGAAAAAAGGTGGATTGTAACAACTGAGGAGAACTTCGTAAGTCGCAAATACCGCCTCCATGTTTATCAGCTTCATTTTCGTAAAAAGATGAAAACCTGATCTGTGGAGAACCTTCTAAATTAAACATTCCTGCTCCAGAAGAGGCTTTGTTTTTGTAGAATTCGCATCCATTTACTATTGGAATGCTTTTAAAATTGTATATTCCTCCTCCATCAGAAAAGGCTGAATTCCCTGCAAATAAAGAGTTTGAGATTTGGGGAGAACTCTCATTGTTTCGTATTGCACCTCCATGCCCAGTCCCACCAGGGTTGTTATCACTTTTTACTGCCACATTATTGATAAATGAGGAGTTCTTAATTACTGGCACACTTCTTTGGTCATTATAAATGCCACCACCTATATAAGCTGTATCATTTTCGAAAAGACATTTATCTATTAGTGGAGAACTGTTATGATTACTTATTCCTCCGCCATTTTCTGAAAAGTTACCTTTAAAAATTGTTTGAATGATGTTAGGAGAACTTCCTCCGGAATTACTAATTCCTCCTCCAAAAGAGCCAGCATAATTATTAGAGAATGTGGATTCCTCAATTCTAGGTGACCCTGATGAGGTGTTCATACCTCCTCCAAAGTTAGAAGCATAGTTGTTTGAAAAAATTGAATGAAAAATTTGTGGAGAGCTCCCAGAATTATTAATCCCTGCACCAGAATTAGCGGTATTCTCGTAAATCTTGCAATTATTTATGGTAGGCTTCCCATTTACATTATACATAGCACCTCCCCAAGAGGCTACATTATCTTGAAAGGTACATTCCTGAAGAATAGGGGAACTGCTTGAGTTAAACAAACCTCCTCCAAAATTTGATGCAGTATTTTTGGTAATTGAACAATGGCTAACTTTTGGTGAACTACTAAGAATAAATATCCCCCCCCCATTGTAAGCCTTATTATCAGCAAATATTGATTGACTTATTACGCTAGGATTTTTATCAAGAAAAATTCCTCCTCCATTATCCGCCTCATTTTGATAGAGTTTGCAATTGTCTACCTGTATGGAACTCTGGTTATTCCTGATTCCTCCCCCATCTCCTTTCGAGGAATTTTTTAGAAAAGTACAATTCATTAATTTAAGTGAACCTGAACTACTATATATCCCGCCCCCTGATTCTATGGCATTATTGTGTGAGAAAATAGAATGGCGAATGTGAATCGTACTTGTGAAGTTATACATGCCCCCACCCAAAAAATCAGACCTATTGTTCAAAAATAGGCAATGAGCTATCTGAACAAAACTATTTGAATTAAACATTCCTCCACCTCTTCTATTTTTTTGATTTATTCCATTAAACGGACCATTTGCATTTCCTTGGGTTATGATAAATCCTGATAAGAGAGTGGTAGAATCTGTATGTATGGAAAAAACAACATTATAGCTGTTATCAAGAGCATCACTCTTACTCCCTATGTCTCCGCTAAGGATGGTTTGATTATCCAAGAATAAACTTGTAGAGTCAAGCAATCTTTCTGAAATATCAGTTTCCTTACCGCTGAATCCTCCATACACTTTAACTCCGTTTTCGAGTTCAAAACTTTCTTCTCTATCAGTATCATCACAAATCGAGCAATTTGATGGATAGTAAACACCCTTGGCTACCCAAATCTGATCACCATACTCAGCTTCGGCTAATGCATCCTGAAGATTAATAAAAGCATCCTCCCAATTGAAGCCAGTTTGGGCACCTATTGCACTATTATCTACATAGATAACTTCTTGTGCTGAAGTATATAGAGTGACTAAGAAGAACGCTAATAAGATGTTCGTAATCTTGTAAACCCTTACAAGGTAGTTATTCATGGTACTCATGCTTATGATTGTTGGAATAACTTTTAGCATCAATAAAGAGGGTAGCAAAATATCTCTCACCTATTTAGATATCGTACTTATAAGAGTTTTCTTAATATAATGGAGCAATAAATAGCTATCTCCCTATCATGAAGCGTCTGAAAATTGTAGATTGAGAATCCTTCTTTATTTCCAGCAGATAAACCCCTTCAGGCAAATTCTGAACATCTATGGATAATACATCCCTTAGAGCTATATCTTTCAATACTCTACCCTGTAAATCAATTATCCTAATATCTAAATTTTGACCTCTTAAGGGCGAAATTGATATATATAGTTTATCAGAAACTGGATTGGGAAAGATCTGAACTGATGGAAGGACTTCAGTTTCATATGCACTAGTTACCAAGGAAAGTGGGAATGACTCTGCCTGATAAATCCTTTTGGAGGTGGCATCTTGTAGGAAGACCACTATTTGGAAATCGTCTGGGCGGTTATCAGTAAATGAAAGGATATTACTTTCATTTACAGTAGGATTGAATGTATATGTTTCTCCCTCCTGCCAATTAGAGATGCTTTCACCCGCTGGATCTGGGAAAAACTTCCTGACCACATTTAGTAAAGTATCATTTCCTATTATTACCCTTTTTTCTACTAAGACAGTTTGAACAGTAATTTCTTGTGGAATAGGTACTACTGCCATTACTTGTAAAAACAAAGGATCAACAGGGAAATAACTGATGGTAAATAGATGTTCTTCTAAGGATAAAGAATCTATCTCTGGATAGGAAACCAATGAAGGTGGATCATAGAATGCTTGCCCATCAAGAATTAAGGTATTTTTGTTGCTTCTCCCATAAAAATTATCTCTACTATTTACTTCTGTAGAAGGATCAAATAGGGGATAAGTGATAGTAAGTAATTCGTTTTCAAATTGATTGGGTAGTTCGGTAAATGAAGGTGCTAATTCTTTTGGTTCTTTTACAAATAGCTCTCCGAATACATTTTTTTGATAATCAGATATAGATAAGTTATCTATTGCAAAACCATTGAATTGGCTAATTGGGTTGACGAAATCAAAACTTCTGAAAACTAGACGTAACCTTACTCCTTGGTCTCTTAATTCATCGGGTAGTCTATGAATAGCTTTTTTCCAACCATTAGATTGACCTGTCCAACCAAACTGATTTGTGCCCTGTTGCTCGCCAGGATTTGCAGAAATAGAAGAAGAATTATACCAGCTTCTCCCGGTAGAATCAGAACCTAGAGTTCTCCATGATTGACCTCTGTCTAGGGAATACTGCATAACAGCACCATCAATCTGGTTTTCCATGTCAGCCCAATAGTCAAATTCTAAAGTAGGATTTTCCAGGGTAGCTAGATCCAAACAAGGACTATACAGCCAAGTATTACTATTTGGCTCATAAGAACCAGAAAGATTAGTCATAAAGACCTTTTGACCTGAAGCCACAGTATTTATCCTAGTATCAGTAGGGTCTCCCCATTGCCAGAGAGGAGAAGAGAGTTCTGCTTGCCAAATAGGAGTATCTTCAAAGGAATCCTCGTAGGGGAAGTTGGTAACTGTTGGTAATACCCAAATCCTACCATGGCTAGCCTGATCCTCTAAGTTATTGCCATTTTGAATCGCTGTACCCTCTCCCGAGCGGAATATGTCATAAAATCCGGCTTTAAGCGGTGCCTTGATTTTTAGCCCCGAAATGTGGATGCTATTAGGAGAAGTTGTATAAGATCTATTGTAAACTAAGTTTATTTGATTATTTGTGACAAAAGCATTTACTTCTTCTAAACCTTCCCCCAAGAACTGGAATTCAACTTCTTCAGAATTTAGTTCTACAGCTTCAGGGAAACTGAGAATGACTGACTGATTAGAATCAATAGACCAAGCTCCTCCTGTACTATCCGAAATAAAAATATCAGATAAGGTAATGAACTCTGAGTCTATATCACATATTTGTGTTATATCCCTACTTGTATGGGTTTCCTGATATTCAAATGCACCGATATCAATAGAATCATTTTTAGATCCTATGATCCTCGAATAACCTCTTTGATCGACTAAAACATCTGCTGACGAAAGAGGGGGTCCTTTTCCAATTGCAGGACTTTCTGGGAGAAGTACTAAAGTAGGGGTGGTCCCCTCATAATTTCTTAATTGACCCAGTTGTGGGTTAAGTGGATTAATTGATGTTCCTTTTAAATCAGTACTTATCCATTCTATTCCTTTTGTGTCATCAGTACTGATTAGATTGTATCCAGAAGATATTATTTGGGGACCATTATTTATTAGGTTACTTTTTGAGTGTTGAGCAATAATACAACTTTGGATTATTGGATCTCCATTACCGTTTAATAGTATACCAATTCCCTGATTTTTAAAAAGGGTAGAATTGTTTATTTGGAATTGATAATCGCCCTCGATAGATAAAACACCTTTATCTGAAAAATCATTTTCAGAAAATGTAGAATTTTGAATGTTTGTTTGACTTACAAAAGAGAATAATGCACTTCCAGACTTAGATTTATTCTTTAAGAAGGTAGATTTATTTATTATTAGTGTACTTAGTGAATCGTAAATTGTACCTCCTCTATTGGATGCTCTATTCTCACTGAAAAAACAATCTTTTACAATTGTCGAGTTTGACAGATTAAAGATTGCTCCTCCATCTTTAGACGCGGAGTTATGCAAGAATATGCTTGAATCTAGATTTGAATTGCTATTTGAGTTATAAATACAGCCACCAGATGCAGCATTGTTTTCAAAGAACTCGCAATTGTTAAAGGATATTCCTGGACTTTTTTCGTCCAGAACTTTGGTATGAAATACAGCTCCACCAAATGAACTAGCTGAATTACTATTGAATTCGCAATTAGTGAATGCAATATCTATATCTTCAAGATAAATTCCCCCACCACCTTTTGATTGGTTGGATATGAAACTACATCCGCTTAGCATAGATTTTGACTCAACGAGTCTAGTTACTCTTTTTGAGAAAATCGCTCCACCAAATTCCTCGGAGATATTCTCAGAGAATGTACAGTCTTTCAAAATGGATTCGTAATTACTTATGTAAAGACCTCCTGCACAACCACTTGCTGTATTTTTCTTAAATTCACAAAGGTTTAGCTCTAGAAATCCAGATGCAGATGCGGCATATAAAGCACCTCCTTCTGCAGATCTAGGATTCTCGTAGTTCACTTCATTTCCTATGAATAAGGTTGAATGGATAAGTACAGAATCTCCAGATAAGCGAATTCCTCCACCCTCTCTATCCGCACTATTCTTTTCAAAGATTGAGTTGTTAATTTTAATTAATTCTCCAGTTCTACAGAAGATTGCACCACCATCTTCTGTGTAATAGGAATTTTTACTCTTTGCTATATTTTCAATAAAAGAAGAATTTGAAATGTGAAGTTTACTTCCTGACCAGTAGATCGCTCCGCCATCAGCATTGCTTCTATTTTCAAAAAATGAGCTAGAATCAATTGATAAAAATAATCTATTTGCTGAAAGCGCACCTCCCTTTTGTGTTGAGTTATCCCCTTTAACTTTATTTTGGAAAAATCTAGAATTATCAATAAAAACACTATCAGTTCCAGAACCACAATAAATCCCTCCTCCTTCCGATTTGCTCTCATTACCTTGGAATAGGCAAGAATCAATTTTGAGTACTTCTGAATTGCAATACAAACCTCCACCTAGAATCCTTGAGGAATTTCCTTTAGCCTTATTATTATGAAAAATAGTATTTGAGATAAATATGTTTTGAGCATTAATGGAGGGGCTATCTACAGCGCAAATACCTCCACCAGATTCCTTGCTAATATTTCTTTCGAAAGTGCAAGAATCAATTAATAAATTCCTTGTACTAGAGAATAGTGCCCCACCTTTTGTGGAAGTGTTCAAGATAAAATTACAGCGTTCTATTTGAACATTTATTAAAGAAAAAGCGTTTACAGCTCCTCCATCTATCGAACCATGGTTTTGAATAAACTGACAGTTTCTAAGTAAGAAAGTATTTCTCTGAACATTAAATGGATTTTTTGTGTTTTTGTAATTTATTGCTCCTCCAAAAACTGAGTGATTATGTTCGAATATACAGTTAGTAACCGAAATATCGGACTCTCTAATATTTAATGCTCCTCCAGTATCTTGTTGGTTTCCGTTGTACAAGACATTTCTGAAAACCAAACCATTGATTTCTGCTGTTGAATCAAATTGTCTTACTGTTAGCAAAGTGAAACTGTTATCAATTGAATCCTCTGTTATTCCAATGTTTCCATCAAGAATGGTAGGGTTCTCAGTAAACAAATTGATAGAATCTGTTACCCTTTCACTTAGTTTTTGTTCCTCCCCACTGAAGCCACCTAAAAGTGATACTCCATTTTTTAACCTAAAGCTTTCTTTTCTATTCTCCTGAGAGCAGGTTTGACAATTAGTAGGTTTATATATGCCTGCAGCTACCCATACCTGATCTCCATATTCAGCCTCCTCCAAGGCATCGTGAAGGTTTGTATAAGCATCTTCCCAACTTAATCCTGTATTAGCACCATTAGCATCATCATTCACATAAATTTTGTTTTGAGCAATAGCGTCTAGAGAAAGGGATAATACTAAAAAGACGACGAGTAATAAACTACATGGAAACGCTATGTAGGAATGTAGGGTTTTCATGAAATAAAGATTTATGTAATTGAATCTTTCAGTTCAATATAATACTAATCCGATAGGAATACTTAATAACTAGATCGAGTGATTATGCAAAAATCTTAACAATTTTGGACTACCTAGATGAAAGAGAGGATCAAATGAATTGATCACCAGATCTATATCTGAAAAATTTTATGGATTACTTCATCTAAGCCAATATGGTAAGGATAAAAATGTGATTTTATAAGAGTTTGGAGTAACGACAAAATGGGGTAAGGAAAAAGGTTCTATTATGTTAAATCCCAAGGGAAAACTTATGTCGAAAATTAGTGATTACTTAAACTTGATTATGAAACATTAACACATCTTTTTGAACCCCTCACTCCAACCCCAACCGATCCGCATAAGAATCCAAAACATTTGATGGCAGAGACTTCAAATAAATCTGGGTGGTAGTAAGACTACTATGGCCCAGCATCTCAGAAATAGCCTTGAGAGGAATTTCATTTAAGAGAGCTTGGGTAGCGAAGGAGTGTCTGACTACATAGGAAGTAAGGTGGTGTTCTATGCCACACATATGTGCAAGTTTTCGGAGGCCATCATTGTAGCGCTTTCTTTCCCATTTGATTTCACGGTATTGATCTTCAATAGCTTCTCTTCTAAGGACGGGGAAGATGTAATCGTCTTTTCCTTTGTCTTGGCAGTAATAGGAGAGAATCTCCTGGAGGGGCTTGGAGATCTTGATATCGTAGAGTTTTCCAGTCTTCCTTCGTCTGTAAGTGATTCGTTCTCCCTGGATATCGCCTACTTTGAGATAAGCTAAATCCATAAAGGAAATACCCCATAGGAAGTATGAGGTGAGAAAGTAGTTTCTATAGTGGAAGAGCTTAGTGGTATCTTCCAGGTCAAGGTGGAGGATTTTCTGAATCTCCTCTATGGGGATGGCTCTCTTGCGAGTAGGTTCTGTTTTGATTTTATAGTCATGGAAAGGATAGTACTTTCTGTCCACTAAGCCTTCCTTAATAGCTTTGTTGTAAATGGCTCTGATGGTACGCATGTAAACGCCTAGGCCATTGAGGGTATTCCCTTTGGCGAGATGGGCCTTTTCAAAGGATTTCAGGAAAGAATAGTCTACCTGAAGGAATGTGAGTTCTGATTTACCCTTGATAGCTAAGAAGTTCTTTAATGCGTTGATGGTGGTGTAATACGATTGGGCCGTCCCAATTTTGTTCATGATTTTCAGGTCCTGAACTAACCTACTTCCATAAGCGAGGAAAGAGGAATTCTCGTCATTCCTAAGGTAGAAGTTTTTGATATCAGTTGCCGACATCTTCGCTAATTGTTCGTTCTCCTCCAGCTCTCTGATGATTTCGAATAGTTCCGTCTTGATTTTACTCAGTCTATGATTGAGGCGGGTAAAGGAAGATACTCCCGTATAAGACTTCCTGACCATTCGTTTCTTGGCATCCCAGTCCTTCTTCTTGATGTCATACCCTAATTGAATAGTCGCGGTTCTTCGTTTATGTCCAATCCGCATAACGAGAGGGTAGGAGCCATCAGCTTTGGGTCTTCTTGTGTCAAGGGAGATAAGTATATTGGTCTTCATCGCTTTCCTAAGGTACGAAAAATTTGCGCACGATTTGCACACTATTTGCGCACCGTTTTTGTATTTATACGTTTTTATGTGATTTTATATAATGTTTAAGTATCTGATAAATAGGTATTTATGGCACATATGAATTCATATTTAACCAATATTTAATCGACTCATAATCAGGGGGTCCATGGTTCGAGCCCATGTGGGCCCACACAGTATCAAGCACTTATCCCGATCTCGGGATAAGTGCTTCTTCATTTGCATCTAATTTAGAAACTACTTTTTGAGGATAACAAGGTAGCAATTGTAATTAGGTTTATGGATATTTATCAATAGTCAGTAGGAATTCACTGTTACCTCCTACCTATTACGTTGTTAAGTATGCTATCTTCTACCCATACCCCTATACTTAGCGATCTCTCCTTACAATTACTTCCTCTTCTTGCGCCATTTCGCTCCTACATTACCTTAGCGGAAGAGCTATTCAATGAATATTTAACCTTTTTAGTAGACACTACCCCTTTTTCTAGTATTCCGGTTACTGGTTTCTACACCATGATACATGAGTTAATAGAAAAGGGGTGGCTATGTCAGGTATTGTCGAATTGGGAGGTGTATGCTATCCATCCAGTTTTGTCTGTACATGCCGCAAAGCTCAGCACCCAAATGCAAGCGAATGAACAATTAACACTTCTTGATACATTCGTACGCTATTACACAGATATTCTGGTGCCTAACGCTATTGAACCCTACATATTAGCACCTGATATACCAGCCCAGAATATAGGAAGATTCATTATGCAGTTCGAAGCTGAAAATGTTGAGACGGTTGTGTCAAGGGCTATTACCCAGGGAAAGGTAGGCGCACGCGTTTACACATGTTTAGATAACTATTGGCAGGCTGTAAACATGGATAGGGACCGTCTGAGGCTAAGTGAGTCATTGTTAACCCAGATTAAAGAATCGAAGGAGAATGTAGATGTACACCTAACCATATTATTTCTTCGGTCAAACGCCTTACAAAGCATGGGTAAGTATGCAGAGGCAGAAGGTACTACTAAAAAAGCACTAGCACTTCTTCCCCAATCAGATAACCGACAAGCTATTATACTCCAGCAGCTAGGGACCATTCTTTACGCGTTAGGCAAGCATGGTGACATACTGGCTTATTTTGAGGCTGCTTTAGCCATTTATCAAGAGACTGAAGATGAAGAAAAGATGGCTGAAATATTTCAAAATATAGGATTATTCAGTAGGGAGGTAAAAGATTATGACACATTTTTCTCTTACACTCAGCTAGCCCTAAACCTGTATGAAAAACAGAAGAGGAGCCGGTTTCAAGCTATGGCTTACCGAAATCTAGCCGTTTTCTGGCTGGAACAAACTCAATATGATCAAGCATTAGGATGGTACAAGAAAAGCCTTGAAATCATGGAATCCTTTGGGGATCAAGTCGGGATTGCAACTGTGTACCAAGATATTGGTATCCTACATTCCAAGGCTGGTAATTTAGTTGAAGCTAAAGCACATTTCCAGAAAGCAGTTGAGATTTTTATTGGTGAAGGTTACCCTGATCAACTTGGGAAAATTTGGTTTGATTATGGTTCTGTAGCCTTAAAATTAGGAGAACTATCTGAAGCACTCACCTACTACCAGAAGGCAGTAAATGTATATGATTCTCCTAAAGGTAAAGGGGACGCATTACATATGATCGCTTATGTTCATAGCCATTATCAAAAGAATCCTGAGGCTTCTATCAGTATTTATCAAGAAGCTATCACGGCGTTTGAATTAGTGGAAAAAGGGAAAAATTGGATGGAAGCCAGGTATAATCTAGGTAATGCATTCCTTATTTTAGGTAAATTCAGAGACGCCATTCCATGCTATGAAGCAGTTATTTTTTGGGTTGAAGCGGAGAGGAAGCCAGTAACAGCCACAACAGCTTATGTAGTACATAATTTGACAGTGGCTTGTTATAAGGCTGGAGAGTATCAAAAAGGGAAAAGATATTTCAAAAAGGCCCAGAAATGGTATAGAGAATTAATGGATGAAGTAAGCTTTCAAGAGCTGGTAAAGGATGTAAAGGAAATAGGAATTAACATGCAGGATTAGGTTTAAAAAAATATACCCATGTCATACTTACCTTTTTCTGACTTACCATTCTCATTACAAAAAGGAGAAAGAAATGGGGGTAGGTTAGGCAGGGTACTCTTCCCCTTTATTAGCTTTGTTAATAAGCGTCTATTACCTGATTATATAGAAGAACTTTCTAAAAAGGAAGGTGGGATACCTCCACTTTCCATTGATAAAGCATGGGAAAATTTATCTGCTTATGGCTTGCTAGTGGAGGTGTTTCAGGAAGAAGGCTTAGGAGTCCATCAGGTACATCCTTTGTTAAGATGGGTATTTGATGATACCAGCTCAAGCCTCGGTCCCTACAGAACATTCTATTCTAGGTATGGATCAGAATTCTATAACCTGCTAAATTCTCCCAGTGCTGATGATCAACTGACGGGGGCTTTTTGGACGCATTATGAATATGATAATCTCCTCTGGGCACTGCAGCAAAGTTTGAAGCATCGTATGCCTCTATTCCATTTGTTTACACCCCTTAATGCGTATTATGAATACTATGATCTTCAGGAAGAGCGCTTAGTGTTAGCAGAGCAAGTATTCCAAAAATTAACAGAAACGACTGACCTTGAGGCTTCTGAAGAGGTAAGAATGGAGCAGTTAGCCATAACAGATATTCTTTCTTATCTGTATTTAGCACGTCAGTCGTACAGCAAAGCACTAGCATCTTTTGAGCTATCAAAGAAAATCATCATGTCTTTTCCAAGGACGGATCGTTATGAACGGCTGCTGGTAAACATTCTCAATGGGAAGGCTAAAACGCTTTTGATTATGGGAGATCTTAAGCAGGGAGAGGAAGTAGCGACAAAAGCCCTTAGCTTGGCCCAAAAGCACCAAAAAGAAAGAGAAATAGCAGTTTCTCACAATAATTTGGGCATTTTGTATGCTGAGCATAATGATTTCTCCCGAGCAGAAAAACACTACCAAACAGCAATAACTATTTATCGGCAATTAGATGAGCCTCATAAAACAGCAGAGATTTCCATGGATCTTGGCCGGCTATTTACCTTAGCGTCCCGCTTTGATGAAGCAAATACTCAATTTATATATGCGCAATTAATATTTGAGGAATTTGAGGACTTCGCCAATTTAGCCTTACTAGATCAAAATCTAGGTAGCTTAGCCTTTGCACAGAAACAGTATCCCAGAAGTCACCACTACTTTGTTAAGGCCTTGATGTATTTCTTAGAGGTAGAAGATGTAAGAGCCTGTAGCCTAATCTATGAGAATTTGGGGGTTATCGCTAGCCGATTAGAAAAGTTTGAAGAAGGGTGGGACTATTATCAACGAGCATTCCAGCATTATTTATCTATTCAGGATAAAATGGGACTTGCCAGAATGCTACATTATGTGGCTCTGCTAGAGTACGATACTGGCTCAGATCAATATTTACCCGTCTTAGTAAAGCAAGTGGAACAATCCTTTTCAGAAGAAGATCGAGAGGCCATTTTGGTACTATTGGAATTTTTTCGTGGACAGCTATAAGATCTCATCATACTTTCAAGCATATGCTTCAGGAATAAAGTGGCTACTAATAAAGAGATAGTCAAAAATATATACTTCTACGAAAAATGTTTATCAATAAAATTTATTGTAAATTGAATAGATAAATCGCTTTGTAAAACTATGCCTGCATGTAAGGAGTAGATATAAAGAATATTCATGGATGACCCGATATTATTTCTAAGGAGCGGTAGGGTATGTGGGCTTTTTTAAGGGATTGTATCTTAGAATGGTTAACCCTTGATCCGTATTCAACGCTAACGATGCTAATTCAGATTCACGAAAAAGAACAGACAGAACTTGGTGATTTTAAGCTAAGGGTAATCATTGATGAAAAGCATTCATATGCAGTTACTCTAACCAATCCCCACACACCCACTGTGGAAGAAGGATTAGAGTGGTATTTTGAAGAATATATTAATGAACCCTACATAGCTGAAACCACTGTTTTAAGAGAAAAGCAAACAATACAAGTATATGGGACTCATCTGTTTGAACAGCTTTTTGGGAATGAGGAGGCGAGGAAACTATACCTCCAGGGGGTAGAGAATGAAGGGTTTGACCATCTTATTTTTGAGATTGCAAGTGCTGAATCTTCTATTGCTTTTCAGGGTATCTTATGGGAAACACTTCGAGATCCAACTTTTAGGGAGGAGCCATTAGTGGCTAAAGGAGCTACCTTTTACCGGAAGAGTTTGAAAGAACCGGATCTGCCCACCAAAGTAGATACACATCCTGAGATAAACCTATTAATAGTTACTGCACGCCCCAGTGAAGAAAATGATGTAGACTACCGTACCATTCAGCGGCCATTGATAGACCTTATTCGTAAAAAGACACATCTTCTGGTAAAGCCTTTTATTTTACGGCCCGGTACATTTAAAGCGTTGAAGGACCATCTAGCCGAGGTCAAAAGTGGGTATTATCATATAGTCCACTTTGATCTACATGGAGAAGTAGTCTCTTATAAGGAGTTAAAGCGCGAACGTAAAAAAGGAAATGTGCGTTTTTCATATGGCCAAACATTTGGTAAACAGGCTAGCACGTTTAATATCCGTTACGGCCAAGAGGACCTACAGGAGTTTGAAGGTCGGAAAGCATTTTTATTTTTTGAGTCTGAAGAAAAAGGTATGGCTGAACCTTACTCTGCTCAGGAAATTGCTACCCTTCTGCGGGATAACCGCATACCTGTATGTATTCTCAATGCCTGCCAATCAGCTAAGCAAGAAGGCACAGCCAATGAAACCAGCCTGGCAAAATTTTTCCAGGAACAAGGGCTAGACTTTGTTTTAGCCATGCGCTACTCCATATCAGTCTCAGCAGCAGAAAAGCTCATGGAGCGCTTTTATAATGGAATATTTGATGATAATAGCATTGATGATGCCATAGCTTTAGCTAGGATGAGTCTATATAATGAGAAAACCCGAAAGGCAAACTTAGGCTTCAGGATTGATCTGGAGGATTGGGTACTTCCGGTTATTTACAAACGGAATGATGTCCAGTTTTCGCTCCGTAAATTTACGGAGAAAGAAGAAGAGCAACGATATGAAGATCGAAAGAAACAAGCCTTATTTCCTAGACTGAGGTATGAATTCATAGGAAGAGACCTGGATATCCTGAAGATTGAGAAATTACTTCTCCCCCCCCATAACCACTTACTTATAAGAGGTATGGTAGGGGTAGGGAAATCTGCCCTCCTGTCCTATCTGGCTGCTTGGTGGACTGTTACCCGGTTTCGTAGCATACGGAATGCTTTTCAGTTAGATCTTAAGGACAAGGTGTATACCCATACTGACCTGATAGATGAACTGATTCAGTTTCTGTATGATGATACCCAAATAAAGACGCTTGAAAATAAGAGTCTAACAGTTAGAGAAGGAAAAGTATTAGATACATTAAACCGCTTCCCTTATGCCTTATTACTAGACAATATATTCAAGTATGATGATCAGGAAACTATAGATTTCTTATCTCGAATACAGGATGCAAGTTTTGTTGTATACGGGTCAGTGAATGGGGAAGAAGCGTTATCTGCACGCACTTTTGGGGATCATGTATATAGACTTGATGGGTTGGATCCAGATGCAGCATATGAGTTAGCCCAGCGTATCATTAAAAAAACTACATCTAAAGATTTACAAGAACTTATGGTAGAAGATAAGTTCTCTACTGAGCACCTACTCAAGCTTTTGGCTGGATTTCCATTAGCTATGGAACTTGTCTTACCTTTTCTTAAGGATAAAACGGTCGTGCAGGTATTAGATGAATTTCGAGAAGGTAGCTTACCCATTTTTTAGCAAATGATCACAGGAATAAGTCTACAGCTACCTAATTGACCCATGCTAACAATCGGAAAGAAGGTATGTAAACTAAATTATAGGGAATGGTAGACTTTTACCTTGAAAAACTTTGGGAAGGTCTATCAGAGGATGAGAAGAAGTATATGTGGGTATTCTCTCCCTTTAGATCTGCGATTAACTTAGGAGAACCCATAATAGCCTCTTATATCCAACAGCTACTTCTCATACATGAGCTAGTAGGCATAACATATGAGACATGTAGGGATCTGTGTAATAGGCTAGTGAACCACGGCCTAGCGGGACGAGTAGAGGCATTTCCAGAAACAGAAATGTTTTCTCTCGTGCATGGTATAGGTCATTGGCTAAGCCAAAAAATGGAGAAAGAGGGGGATAAACAACTAGTTGAGAATATACATATAGCCTTTGTCAGTCATATGCAGGAAATGGCAGGAGACCTGTATGATATGTGGGGGTACACACCTAAGGAGGAACGACAGGAGAACCTGGCATTTATAAGCTGTGAATATGATAACTTACTACAAGCCTTAGAATGGGGTATACGATTAAAAGATTATTACTTCTCTCACATATTATTGGTTTTAGAGACCTATTGGCACGCAACCCAACAAGATCAGGAACGCCTTAGAGTTAGTCATCTGCTTAAAAAAAGGCTAGAAGAAGTACCTGATGAACACCGAGATGATCATTATCGCTATGCGCTGGTTCATGTGATAGATAGCATGGCTGCAGCATTCATTCAGCTGAAAGACTATCCTGCTGCTATCATTCATTACAGAGAAGGCTTAGCACTTTATTACAAACTAGGATTAAAAGAAGAGTATCCTGAGGCTGAAAGGAGTTTTTACCAGAACCTAGCTTCTGCATACGGGTTTTTAGAGAAATGGGAAAAAAGTAATGCCAATTATGAAAAAGCGGTAGAGATAGCACGTATTCATAATGACCAGGAGGGAGTGGCTGATTATCATTTAAATGTTGGGAAGAATTTATTAAACCTTCAACAGCATAAGGAAGCCTATACTCATTTTCAAGAAGCTGTACATCTATTTACTGAATTGAAAATACCAGATTGGTTAGGAATCTCTTTGGGTTATCAAGGATTTATAGCCATGCTAGAAAAGGATTATGAATCAGCCTCCACCCACTTTAATCAAGCTTTAGTGATCTTTGAAGCACTAGGTGATAAGCTGAGAGAAGCAGGAGTATTACGTGATTACAGCCTGATGGAGTTGAGTAGATACAAATATAATAGGGCAATAGTTTACGTGAGAAAAGCCATTGAAATATTTATTTCTCTGGGTAACAAAGAACAAGAAGGCATGAGTTACCTAATCATGTTTGGCGCTTCCATAGGTGAAAAAAAACTCGAAGATTCATTAGCTTATTTAAATCGTGCTACTACCATTTTTCAGGACTTAGGTGATACTAGAAAAGTAGAAATGAGCCTTAACTTTGGAAGGAAATTATCTGAGTACTTAGAGAGCGAAATGTCTACCCAAGAAGTAAGTGCCATGTTAGAGAATATTTTCAGTTTGGCAGGTCCCCTTAACTCTTGAGCTATGGAAAAAGTTCTCCAGAAATTATCTCCAGATACTATTCAACTGTTAACATGTGTAGCACCCTTCCAGGTCATTAATGGCCTACCTGATTTTATTCAGGATTACTGGGATATGCTTCAATTGGATATCAGTTTTGAGAATTACCCCTTTTATCAATGGGAGAATGCCAAGCTGGAGCTAGTAGCATACGGGCTATTAGAAGAAGTCCCAGATAAAGAATTTTACTTAAGATTTTCGCCCGTTTTCTCTTCTTTTCTCCGACAATATATGTACAAAGTTGATCCTAAGTTATGGAAGAGAATTACCTTTGCCTTCACTTCTTACCTAAGTACAGCTAGTGAAATTTATCTGGGTTTACTTCAATCAAATAAGACCCAAAATCGACATGCAGGAAGGGTATCTGTGGAAATAGAATCCTGAAATTTTTTGTTTGGCTTAACCATCCTGAAAAAACGAAAGCAGAGCATTCTCAGTGTTCTCAAATTACTATCTGAATTTTTATTTATTCAAGGAGAGTTAGATAGTAGGCAAAAATTAATAAGTGATGCTTACCAGCTGTTAGAAGCTCAAAGTAAAGAGCGTAATAGGTCTGGCATCTTAATGGAGTTAGCTGAGGTCCAGTATATGTTAGGTGGATCATATTACGGTCTACATGAATGGGATACAGCCGAAAAACATTGGGAGGAATGTGTGCAGAAGTTTTCTTTGGAAGATGAGAATTTTCATTTTACACTAATAAAAGCTGATGTTCAGCGTAGCTTGGGGGTCATTTATCATAAAAAAAGAGCTTTCATCAAAGCGGAGGAGGCCTATCTGTTATCCTTAGAGCTTTACCGGCAGCTGGAGAATGAAGGGAAGCAAGCCCTCCTCTACAGAAACTTATCAGTTTTATACTGGGAACTAAAACGCTACCAAGAAGCTGAAGATTTCGGCCTAAAGGCTTTAAGGATTTTTCACCAGCAGAAAAATACCTATGAGGAAGGTCAGGAACTCTTGAATCTGGGTTCTATCTCCCAAGCACTAAATAAGTACGATCAAGCTCAACAACAGCTTGAGATCTCCCTGAAAATATTTGAGTCTTTTGATGATCTTTCTGGTATAGCAGCCGTTAGCCAAAACCTGGGTACACTTTATCAGAGAAGAGGAAAGTATGATAAAGCCAAAGAGGTTTACAAGACTGCACTTAATATCTTTGTGCAACAAGAAGATGAACCTAACCAGGCTCAGGTCCTACAGAATTTAGGAACAATTGAAGAGTTTAAGGGAAACTTACAAGAAGCCTTGGAGTATAATCATTTATCTCTCAATATCTTTTTGAAATTTAGGGATGCACATAGGGCAGGAAGGACATACGTTAGTTTAGGAAGTCTATCAGGCCAGTTAAATGATGTTTCTTCAGCTCTAACTTTCTACCAGAAGGCCATAGAAATTTTTCAAAATGAGGAAAACTCGAGAGCTGACTTGGCAAAAGTATGGCAAAGCTTAGGCGGTTTGTACCTAGGACTGGATAAATACAAGCAAGCAGAATCCAGTCTCTACCATGCGTTAAATATCTACAAAGCCCTTGGAGATAGGTTGGAGCTGGGAGGAACATATATGAACTTGGCTATCCTAAGAGAAAAAGAAGGAAATTTTCCAGATGCCTTAAGACTTTACCAATTGTCAGCTGAGATCATGCGGGAGGTAGATCGGTCGTATGATTTAGCTGTCGTTTACCAAAATATGGGAGATCTCTACAGGAAGATGGGCAACCTCAAAGAGGCAGAATCTTTATTTAAGCAAGCGTTTTTGCTCTACCAGAACGCCGAGGATCTTCTTTCTCAGGCTCAAATGCAACATAATCTTGGAAGTATTTCAGCCCAACTGGGAGAGTTAAAGAAAGCAATATCATCCTATCAAGAAAGCCTGAATACGTTACTAGCTAGTGGCAACTTGGATCAAGCTTTTTATGCGCTGAAAGGAATTGGAGGCTTTGCTTTGTATCATGGCTTATCATCCCTTGGCCGTGATATAATCATAAAGGCTTTTCCATATTTTGAGGAGGAAAGAAAGGCTATTTTACGAGAATGGTTGAAACAGTTTTAATGGGTAGAGATGAATTTACAGGGTTTCTCATCTCCTCTGACTAATTAGCTATTTCTGATTCTCCTTACTAGTCTTCATTCTCCCAACGGATCAGTATTTACTATTTTTTGAGCTTCCTTTGGTAAGCTGTACCTAATTTTAGCTAGAGTCTCTGAGGGAACTTTGCCAGAAAGGTTCCTGTAGAATTCCTGTATAAGAGAATAGTCCTTCTTAGCTTCTCCAAGAAAAAATACATTGGTAAGTAGATCTGGCATGAATATCCATTTCTCAAACGTACAAAAGTCCTGGAAAGCAGAGCGATATTGCCTTACAGCCTTTGAAAGGTCTCCTTTTACTAAGGCCAGATTTCCTAGATTCATCTTTACCTCACATGAAATATGGTTCCAACCTAATTGTTCATAAATAGATAAAGCCTGCTGGTGGGCTTGTTCGCATTCCTCGAATTGCTCAAGTCTAAATAGTGCGTTTCCAAGATTCTGATAGGCTTGAGCGAGGTTAGGCTGATCAGTCAAAGAAAGGTATATGTTAATCCCTCTCCGATAATAATCTACTGCTTCCTTAAAATGGTTG
Source organism: Bacteroidota bacterium (assembly GCA_039026975.1). Classification (GTDB taxonomy): domain Bacteria; phylum Bacteroidota; class Bacteroidia; order J057; family J057; genus JBCBKZ01. The sequence goes on from JBCCLI010000046.1 coordinate 23,255, forward strand.
GTGGTAAATGATAACACCCCCAGGTTACCTAGCACTTGTGCTTGTTCATAAACTGCATGGGCAAGAAAAAATATTTCTACCGCTTTCTGATAAGCTTCTTCCGCTTGTAGAAACTCCTGTTGAGCTAAGTGGAGATTTCCAATATTCTGGTATACAAGCCCCTGGTTAAAAGTATCCTGATTTGTTTGGTAGATTTCTAGGGCTGATCTTAGATATGTTTCAGCTTTGGAGAATTTTGCCAGGTCCATAAAGGCTACCCCAAGATTCCCATAAAGTCTGGCTACTGAAAGCTGTTCATCGATCTGGATAAAAATGGGTAAAGCTTGCTGGAAATAATGTATGGCTAAATGATAATCCTCCTTAGAGAGTGCTACTAAACCAAGGTTTTGATGAATAGAAGCCATATTCCTGGGAGATTGGTTTTCATGGTAAAGATGCAGGGCCTGTAGGTAAAGCTCCTCTGCCTCCTGAAGGTTGCCAGATTCTAGAGTGGCGTTCCCCATGCCCTCATAAAATAAAGCTAAACCCAGTGGGTATCTCTTTTTTTCTTCCTCAGACTGTTCGAATAAATCTATAGCTAATTGGTAGTACTGATAAGCTGCATTGAAGTCTCTTACCCTAAGGGCCATAGTAGCCATCATATCTACTAAGGAAATGATCTCTGAAAAGAAGTAGTCCGGCCAAACGGATATGGGGTAATTTAATACGTCTTTGAGAAGGGTAGAGAAAAGGGTAATGGCTTTATCTTCTTGTCTGATTTGTTTCCAATAAGTGGAAAGAGCTAAGAAATAGGGAAAAAATGATAGATGCTTTTCCGTTGCCATCTTTAAGGCTAATAGAAAGTTTAATTCTTCCCTTGTCATAATTTGGAGAGCTAAATTCATGCTCTCACTTTCTTCTTTTTTGATAAGGGCGTAAACCTCATTCCCAATTTCCTCACAGTATGCCAGGAATATCTCTATGGCCATATCAATGGTCTGCTCAGTAAAAGGCCCTGTAGATCTAAGTGATTTTCCAAGGGTGGGATGTAACCTATACCATTCTTCATTTTCTCTTGTTTTACATGGCCTTAGGAGTCCTTGAGAAATAAATTCTTCCTTTTCCTGCAAATACAATCGTTCGCTGAAATGTACACGATCCTCTTCTCTGAAGGAGGTACATATGGTCAATAATAAATCATACTTAATACTCCCACTAAAAAATGAGATAAGGAAGGAAAGAGGAGGATTGTTTGGCGGGAGCATAGGGTACTTCTTCTCTGTAAATACACTATACGGATTAAAATACCATTCAAATATGTAAATTATTTAAGATAACTTGATATTACAATCATTATCTGTAACATGAATATATCTCTTCACTGCAAGGAAAAAGATCCAATAGTTTCTGTTCTACGTGAAATGGTAAAGGCCAACATTGTCAGGGTTCCTGATGCCAGACTTCAACCTCTCACTTTGATAGAATTCTCTGAGAAATCGCAGACGGCTAAATATAGAGGGAAAATAGAATACATTCTTTCAAAGCCAGAAACCTTCTCCCTTGATTCAGATGATTTTGATGAGACAGGTATGCCTACGCTTAGAGGAGTACCATCCCGCTCTGTAAATGTAGACCTCGGGCTTCACATATTAGCGGGGTTCTTAAAAGGGTTCAAAGTAGATATCTCAGGCCTAAAAGGACACTTCAGCCAGGCAAGTCAACTATCATTCTGCTTTTCTTCAGTAAAGCGTATTTGGATTGATAATTTCCTGCTCGGAAAACAC
>JBCCLI010000047.1:0-24883 GCA_039026975.1 Bacteroidota bacterium
TCCAAGAACATCATCACGGAAGAAACCATGATGCTGCTCAGGAATCTGGCAGAGGAGTGTCAGCTTCCAGCAGCTATAGACAGTATGTTCTCAGGAGATAAGATCAATGAGACGGAAGGTAGAGCGGTATTACATATAGCTTTGAGGAACTTAAGTGGGGATAGTATAGTGGTAGATGGAGAGGATGTGATGCCAGAGGTACAGGCCGTCCTGGCCAAAATGGAGGCTTTTACTACTCAGCTTCACTCAGGAGGATGGAAAGGGTATACCGGAAAAGGAATTACTGACATAGTCAATATAGGTATAGGCGGATCTGATCTGGGGCCCGTCATGGTAACGGAGGCCCTCAAGCCCTACTGGAAAGAGGGGATGAATGTACACTATGTGTCTAATGTGGATGGGACACATATAGCAGAGACACTGAAGAACGTATCTCCTGAGACCACTCTCTTCATGATCGCTTCCAAAACCTTCACTACCCAGGAGACCATGACCAACGCCCATACTGCCAGAAGTTGGTTCCTGGAAACGGCTAAGGATGAGGAGCATATTAAAAAGCACTTTGTTGCCCTGTCCACTAACAGAGCACAGGTAGAAGCTTTTGGGATAGATCCGGAGAATATGTTTGGTTTTTGGGATTGGGTGGGGGGTAGGTACTCCCTCTGGTCCGCCATAGGCCTGTCCATAGCTTCCGTTATAGGTTTTGATAATTTCAGGGAAGTGCTTAAGGGTGGACATACCATGGACCAGCATTTCCGTACAGCAAGCTTAGCAGATAACCTTCCGGTTACCCTGGCCCTCATCGGAGTCTGGTATAATAACTTCTTTGGCGCACAAACTGAGGCTATTCTCCCTTATGATCAGTATATGCATCGTTTTGCTGCTTATTTCCAGCAAGGGAATATGGAGAGTAATGGGAAGTATGTGGGCAGAGATGGAGAAAAGGTAAGCCACCAGACTGGGCCTATCATTTGGGGAGAGCCCGGCACCAATGGTCAACATGCCTTTTACCAGCTTATCCACCAGGGAACTAAAATGATCCCTTGTGATTTTCTGGCTCCGGCTATCAGCCATAATGCCATAGGGGACCACCATCCTAAGCTCTTATCTAATTTCTTTGCCCAGACAGAGGCATTGATGGCAGGAAAATCAGAAGAAGAAGTCACCGCAGAGCTGAAAGCTGCGGGTTCTTCTGCTAAAGAAATCAGCTACCTCACACCCTTTAAGGTTTTTGAAGGAAATAAGCCCACTAACTCACTGCTATTTAAAAAGCTCACTCCCTATGTACTTGGAAACCTGATAGCTTTGTATGAGCACAAAATCTTTGTGCAGGGTGTCATCTGGAATATTCTGAGCTTTGACCAGTGGGGCGTAGAGTTAGGAAAACAGCTAGCTAAGAAGATTCTTCCTGAGTTGACAGGAGATGGAGAAGTAAGCTCTCACGATTCTTCTACTAACGGACTCATAAATGCATACAAGCATATGCGTTAGGCCTTAGAAGCATAAGATTAGTCTGAAGAAGCTCTGGTCAGCAGATAATTATCTACCATTTCCTTTTCAGTCTTATTTAGTTGGGAGTAAAGCTTACTAAAGAATTCTAGCTCTACAAAGTATTTGATGATTTCAGGTTCTCCTATATTAATTTTGTTATCTCTAAGCATAGATAGCATCATGGGAATCCAGCTGTAAGGCCCATATAATTCATTTAGGCTTGCTTCCATTTCCATTTTTTGCTTGTAGGTAAGTTTCCTTACCGGATATGCAGAAGAGGCAGCTTTAGCTATCACTCCATCTCGGATTTTACTTGAGCGAGAGATGCCAGATATGCGTTTACTTTCCTCAGCTGCTACGTACTGAATAGATTCTGCGAATAGCTTTTGGATGAAGAGCTTGAAAGCTGTTACATTATTATAATTAAAATCTTCCCCTGTTACGTAAAAAATATCTGTGTCTTCATCATACATATATACCTCACCACCCACATCCAGGTAGTATCCTTTGATATAATTATCTTCTACTACAATTTTCATGGGCGTATTGTGCTGTTTGACAGACTCATCCAGTTTATTGGCCTCTATAACGTAATCAGTATGAAAAAGTAGTTGCTTATCGGAAGAATCGTATCGACCATATTTTGTCAAAATGTGCCTAATGTAGATCTTGTAGAAAGGCTCTATATTTTTCTTGCTTAGCTTTTCATCAATAAAATCCACCTGTGAAGTAGCTGCTTGATGGTTTCCAAGTAGGTTTATTTTCTCAAAGATAAAGGCTATTCCCTCATTTAAGGCTTTAGCTAGCGGAGGGTTATGTTCATTTTTATTGAGATAGAATACGTTATTCTCAGCATTCCGAAGAAGACAATTCTTTTCGAAGAAGAACATAGTGCCCAGGCTCCCAAAATCCAGGGTGAGGATGCTAGACCCCTCATTAAATCGGCCTTTTAATTCAGCATAAGCTGAGAGCTTAAATCTGTTATCATAGGTGAAGGGATAGCCTTCCATACAGAAATTGATGGCTTTTTCCAGGGTTTTATCAGTATTGGTTTGTGTAGCTTGACCATAACTAGGCCCGTAGCTCACCGTAAGGAGCATAAAAAATAAGCAGGCAGTACGTAGAAAGAATGAGTTAAGCGTTCTGAATAGCGGTCTTTCCATACATTAGGGATTGGCGCAATCCTACCAAGGCAAAAGGTAATGAAAACAATTTGGTTGATGATCCGGGAACACCCCAATGGCAAAAAATGGTTCTGCTTTAGCTTAGGATGTCCCGCTTACCTATAAATGCATAACGGTTAAGGGCTACTTTTATGATCTTTTCCATGCAATAAATGTAATATCCATTTTTTGAATAAAACAGGATTCTACAGGAGATAGTTGACTAGGTTGTATGTACCTTATCCGCAGGAAGTCATAGAGAGTTAATTCTTTTTTCTTTTCATCTCTTGCCTTCTCATGGGCATAGCATCTATCAATGAGAAAAGAGAGGGAATAGAAAAGAGCTCATTCACCTTCCTTTCCTTTTCTCCTCCATCCTTCCCTATCAATATTACTACAAAAGCTTCAGGAGGAATAGCGTAAGTATTTCTCAAGGCATTAGCATCCTTAGGAGATAGCTGGGTCATGTTGGGATATTTGCCGGAAGAGGGATACACTTCATAAGTTACCAGATTCCGCTCATCTAAGCCAGCCTCCTGCTTAGCAAATAGCTTCATTTGTTCTTGATATAGCGGATCAGCGGTAGAAGGAGAGAATACTAATAACACTCTGTCTTGCCATCTGTGTTTGCGTAGAGGATCATCCTGAGACGCATGTATGGTGAGGAAGCCCCAAAGGATTAAAAGTACAGCTGGATTCATATGCTTATTCTTCAAACAATATTGGTATTCAAACGATTATAATTGCAATATGTTAATTGGCCTGTGAATCTATTTTCAGCTATACTACTTGGGCTTGTCTCCGTTTTTGCGCTCATCACCACTGTGGGAGCGATAGGAAATATTCCCTATTTTTTTGAAAGAGAACCCATGGCTAGTTTAGATAAACAGCTTGGGAGAATGGTAGCGAGAATGATTCTTGGAGTGGTGGGGGGTATAGTATTAATTTTCACTGTGCTGCTACTTGTTGTGGTGTATTCTATTTTGTAAAGTGGTCAATTTTTCATAAAATGAAAGTACAGTAATTATTGTAAGGTAATTACAGTCTGATGAGCTAACCCGAATGTGAAAGTGTGTTCCTATGGCTTATACCTAAGCCTACATCTTTTGCATCCCTATGAGACTACCTTCAACGCTGGCTGGATTTACTAGCATTCTGTTAAGTATAAACTGTTAATACTCTCTGGTATGCGAGCTGCCTTTTCTCTCATTATTACTTGCCTGATAGGGACACTATCTGTCTTTTCTCAAGTAGAAGCTGACAGTAATGTTCCAGAGCTATACGAATTTGTCCATGTAGACCATCCGCCAGTGGCTAAAAACTACGTGGCTGTGCTTGATGGCATCCAGTATCCTGATCAGGCACTAAATGAGAAGGTGGAAGGGAAGGTAGTATGTAGGGTACTCGTGGATAAGGAAGGAAATTATGTAGATCACGTTGTACTACAATCTGCCAATAGAAGCCTAACAGAGGCAGTAGAAGGTCAAGTACATAAACTCACCTTTGATCCTGCAAGGAAAGGAGAGAAGCGCTTAGCCTACTGGGTAAATATGGACTTCTCCTTCAGAGCACTTGACCATCCCCATAAGAAGTTAGAAGAAGTCTGGAAGCGGTATAGTGAAGAAAAGCGACTTTCCAGGGTTGAGAAATACATGCAGGAAGGACTTGGATACCTCATAGAAGGAAATGAAAGAAGAGCTATCCGAGCTTTTTCTGAAACCATACAGTTAAATACAGTACGGAGTAGAGGAGCCCATCCTGCTAACGTAGCTCTTTTTTATGCCCACATGGGAAGGGGAAAAGCCTGGTTCAGTTCAGAAAAATGGGAGTCAGCTGTGAAAGACTTTACAGAAGCCATAGGAATAGGGACTACTGTACTAAAGGAAATGGAGGATATCCAAACTATTCTCCCACTCATCTATATGAAGAGAGGAGACGCTTATGTAATGCTGAAGCAGGATGTTAAAGCGCTGGCAGACTTTAGGTTTGTTTCGCTTGTTCATGAAGAGGCAGAGACTAACTGTGAAGCTAATAGGAAGATGCTTCAGCGTATGAAAAAGTTAGGGATGTATGAGCAGGCACTAGCTACTGTCAAAGGAGAACAGTTTTGTGCTACTACTGCGAGTTGGGAGATGGAAGAGATAGAGCTGACAGCCCTCATGGGTAAAGTAGAATTAGCCTTAGCCCAGGCAGAAGCCTTAAGCCAGGGAGTACTCTCTAAATCTGAACATGTTAAGCTAAAAAATCTTATAGGAGCCATATACTGGAGGGATGGGAATATCCAACAAGCACTCACCTATGTACAACAAGCTAATGACTTAAACCCAAATGACCCAGACGCTTACTTTTACAAAGGGCTTATCCTTTTTGACCTTGAAGGGTATCAAGAAGCAAGAGAGAACTGGGAGCAGGCCATGAAACTAGGACTGGGTACAGAAAAAGTGAGAGAATTGAAAGATAAATGGCAGCTTCTTCCAAATGAATACTCGGCCGTATTTCCTTATTAAGGGTTGGCTGACTAAGTTATTTCATACTCCTCAGAACCAATAGAATAATAATACGGGTCATTCCACCTTTCGGGAATGGCTCAATTTTTTTGTAGAGATGATACAGCGGGTCCTTAGAGATAGGGCCATTTACTGTTAGAATGATATAGGGTACATACAGTTACCTGTTAACTTCCTGGGAAGTTGAAATAGCAGATCCATTTTATCCATAAGTTACTACTGAAATGCCAGGTACAGTACTTCCTAATAGGTCCTTTCTGGGTGGTCCTACGGCATGGTAGGTAGTTTCTTGACACACTTAATTACAGCTGATAATCAATATAAAAACGTCCCATAGACGTACTATGGGACGTATATTATCTTCATTATTCACTATCTCATTTCAGGATGATCAGTTTTTGGACGCTTACCAGCTTCCCTTCTGACCGATAGCTGATGGTGTAAGGCCCCTCAGGCACAGCAAGTAAGTACGTTTCTACTGTATGTATACCCTCTGGAAGCGTTTCCTCTCCACTTTGGACTACTCGTCCATTTCTATCTTCTATCATCCAGTTTACTACCGCTGCCCGAGCTAGGTATATGTTAGACTGGAAGAAGTCCCGTACAGGATTAGGCCTGATAGTGGCTACGTACACGGGCTGTGAAGGAGAAACTATAGGATTCTCCTGTAGAGAAGATACAGGAGCACAAATGGTCTTCAACTCAAAGCTCCCCGTCTGCGCATCTGTACCATTCACATAAATGAAGTATTCTCTACCCTCCATAGAAGAGAAACTTACCACAGATCTATTGATCCCTCCCTGATTATCATTCCCATCTACACATGAGAGCGTATCGCATCCGAACTCGAATACGTTTAACCTTGCATCAAAGTTGGCAGTAACCTCAAGGCTAATCAATCCTCCGGTACCTATGATTGTATACCATACACCCGGAGCTTCAGTATGTGTCCCACAGAAACCACACACGCCTATATCAGTAGCTGAGACGGTAGTCCCTTGTATGATTTCATTACATCCTACAGGAATGGCATTACTACAGAGATCATTTACCGGTACGGGTGGTACACAGGAGGCAGTAAGGAGTTGGGTAGTGGCAGAACAGGTCGGCTGGGCTTCATCCGTGATTTCTACACTGACTACTGCTCCACTTGGATAAGGGCCTACTAGGTAGGAACCGGCAGGAATATCAGAAAGAAAAATAATGCCCTGATCATCCGTGATGGTATACCTACTACTACCACTGAAACTGACATTAATAAAGAAATTGGCCGCTGTATCCGTACAGGAAGCACTGGCCAGGGTAATCTCCAGCTCACACACCTCCTCAGGGGTACAATCTTCTGTTAAGCCGATAGCGATTAGGTTACAGGCTGGATTATCCGAATCAGTTACGGCTATGGCCACTTCTTCTCCGTTGGCATAGCTTCCGAAGGTGTAAGTGCCTGCTGATAGCCCTGTTAATCTCGCTGTACCTTTATTATCTGAGAGGGTAAAGTTACTGCCAGTCCCTAAAAAGCTGACTCGCACTTCAAATGTACTGTCGCCAGTACAAACGGCTTCAGCCAGGAGATTCTCCAGTGTACAAACAGGCGGTGGTGTACAATCCCCGCTTACCTTACTACTGCTGACAGTACAGTCTGCTATATCAGTATCTTCTACTGTAACGATAACCTCTGTTCCTTGAGAATAGGTTCCATATGTATAGGTGCCAGCGCTGAGTCCACCTAGCGCGGCGGTACCCTGATCATCCCTAATGGTGAATGTATTTCCCTCTCCACTTAGTGTTACCCTAAGGGTAAAGGTGGAGTCAGACGTACAGCTAGGCGCTACTTGCAGATCCTGAATCCCACATACTACTTCTGGGGTACAATCCGTGGTGAGGCCCGTCAACAGTCCATTACAAGCAGGAATATCAGGGTCAATGACAGCAATGCTCACCAGCTCATTATGCGGGTACGTTCCAAAAGTATAAGTTCCTGAACTTACACCAGCTAGCTGCAGGCTGCCTTTATCATCTGAGATCAGGTAATTAGTTCCTTCTCCGCTAAAGCTTATTTCTAAGGTAAAGGTAGTGTCTGAAGTACAAACTGGGACTGCTTCCAAGCTATCCAGGGTACATACTACAGGCGCAGCACATACGGCCGTTACATTAGCAGTATCTATCTGGCAGTTAGCAATAGAGGTGGAGGTAACACTAATTCCGAGAGTGGCTTCCGAAGGATAAGTATTAAATAGATATGCCCCACCATCAGTAACGGTCAGTTGGTTTCCTTGATCATCAGTAATTAGATAAGGCCCTTGGGTTCCCTCAAAGGAGACAATTACTTCGTAGCTGGTCTCTGTATCTATACAGTTGGCTTGAACCTGTAAGTTATCCAGCTCACAACTCACTTCCTCGCAGCTTAGGGTTACATTTACATCCCCTTTTCCATCTAATGCCCATGCCTCACCCATGGAAAATGAGTAATCAAACCATCCTGAAAGCCCGAAGGCTTCATTTTTATCATTAGCACCTATCCCTTTTTGGAATCCATATTTTTTGTTTGAAGGCTTATGCCTAAGATATAAAGTGTCAAAGGCCCAGAAAGTACCCGGGACTCCTGCCAAGTAGCTAGTCTCTTCATCAAGTTCCCAATAATCCCAATCCATGAAATTATCATCAGCTGCTTGGCCAGCACCTCCTTTATAGGTTCTCTCCAGCGAACTCCATGTAGACCAGTCTTTTTTATCAATAAGCCTGATATTTACCGTCCACTGCCAACTAGAATCTTCACTATTATATACTGTTCCGGTTATAAGTGCGGTACCATCATCAAAGAGGGTTACGAGCCCTCCATTCTCATCAAATAAATTCAAAGCTGAAGGAGCATTAGCCAGGTCGGGAAGCCAGACGGCATGTCTATTAGCAGCATAGGCTTCTGCTTGGCAGGTTTCCGTCAGAATAGGTTGAGACGTTAAGGAAATAGGGAATAACAGGAAGGGTAAAAGTAGACTGTATAGATATGATACATTAAAAAAGGGAAGCCTAGGGGGGCTTAGGTAATTTAAGTTAGTCATGGTGTCTCCGTTCAACTTCTGTTCAAACTCACAAATTCGTCTTTGCATAAATAAGAACCACCCAAATGCTACATGCTCAAACCCAATTGATTTCAGGCTATTTACATAAGCAAGCATTTAAGGCTTTTGTAGCCTGAAATTCTTCCAACTATTGGCTTTCTCACGAGAAATAAGGACAGGAAAAGACAAAATGACTCCCCAATCAGTCCATTTATATACACGTTAGGATGTAGGATCATCATGAAAAGGGGAGTTTGTGATATTGGGTACTGCAGTAGAAGGGACATTTAGGAAGAAATATTACATGTAGGCAGGATAAATTTGTTACACGTTCAATTTATGTATATCGGGTAATTCTGTGGGCTAGTAGGTAAAATTTACATATGCATTTTATCATATAATTAGAGAGGAAATAGCTGACTGCCTGAAAGTTAGGAGAAAGAGAAAACAAAGGAATTGATAATTGGATATGGGGGGTGAGGTTTTCAGATAAATGATACTTTTTTTTTAATTAATCTGAGAAAAATGTATAAAACGTTAAAAAAAATCCCGTAATTATCTGTTGATTTTCAATGCCTTTACTGTAAGTTCTTTTCTGTAGATAATTTCATGCTATATGAATAAGTAGGTATGAAATATCAACGGCATTAATGATTTATCTCCTTTCTATTTGTAGTGATAAGGTACAGTTTTAGCGAGGAAACATACCTTAGAATCTGATTGTTTTAGATTCTTAAATTTAGTAAACCCGCTTTACTTTTGATATGTAAACGTTTTCGTAAATAGAAATATAGGCTGGTTACAATTTAGTCTCGAGATAATTCATACCAGAAGATTATCTACAACTAAAGTACGTTGCTGTTACAGACATTAATCCTATACGTTGTTTTGGTTCTCGTAAACGAGCAAACTGAAAGAGATCACTTTGTGCTTAGTTTAAACCATATTCGCTTGTTAGTTGGAGAGATATTATGAACACCAAAGAAATAGAGCTTTTTAGCGAGTACGCCGAAGCCATCAAGCATGAATGGCTGGAGACCAATGGGTTAGGTGGGTACGCAAGTAGTACGGTACTAGGAACACTCACACGGAGGTACCATGGGTTATTAATAGCTGCCATGAACCCTCCTGTAGAGAGATGGGTGATGGTTTCTAAAATAGATGAGGTGGTGTGGAAACATGGTCAACAATTTGACCTTAGTACCAACAATTATGGTAACTCTATTCACCCTGAAGGGTATAAACATCTGGTAAAGTTTAAGAGGGATATTTTTCCTGAGTTTTATTATGAAATAGGAGATACCCTACTGAAAAAAACCATCTTTTGTCCACAGGGAGAAAACACTACAGGTATTATTTATGAGGTGATTCGATCTTCAGATACATTTTCTTTAGAGTTAACCCCGTTTATGACGCCTCGTGATTTTCATGGAATGGCTAAAGCTACCCCCTTCCAAAACACTGATGTCAATTTTAGGGATGGCGTTCTCCATTATAAAGCTTATGATCAAGCCCCTAATGTCTTTTTATCTGCACCTAAAGCCACTTATAAGCATAGGCCGGATTGGTACTATCACTTTGAGTATCAGGTAGAAATGGAGAGAGGTCAGGAAGCGCATGAAGACTTATTTACTCCAGGAAAATTATACATAGACTTATCAGAAGGGAGCTCCTTTGGGATTATTCTCTCTACTGAAAACCCCTCAGGTAGAGATGTTTTTCAAATGAGAGCAGTGGAAGAGCTCAGGAGAAAAAATCTTCTACACTCTATCCCTACCCATCGAGCGTTAAAAAGATTAGCATTAGCTGGAGATCAGTTTATTGTTAATAGGGGAGACAAACTAAAAAGTATTATTGCGGGATATCACTGGTTTTCAGACTGGGGCAGAGATACAATGATTGCTCTGCCGGGTCTGTGTCTGCATACAGATAGGGTGGAGGATGCGAAAAAAATCCTGAAGGCCTTTGCAGAGAGGGTAGACCAGGGAATGATTCCTAATAGATTTCCAGATGATGGTCAGCAGCCTGAGTATAACACTGTAGACGCAAGCTTATGGTTTTTCATAGCTGCTTACAGATACTTTCAGCATACAGGAGACGGAGACTTTATTTGCGAACATCTGCTGCCTGCCTTGAGTCAAGTCATTTTTTACTATGAGAATGGAACTAGATATAACATAAAAGTGGCGGAAGATGGAATGGTAGAAGCGGGCTCCCATGGAATCCAACTTACTTGGATGGATGCTAAAGCAGGAGATTGGGTAGTTACACCCAGAGAAGGTAAGGCTGTAGAAATCAATGCCCTCTGGTATAATGCCCTTAAGATTTTTGCTAGGTTTAAGAATCTTTGTGGAGCTTCTGAACTAGCAGCGGTATATAACAGAAAAGCAGAAAGAGTAAGAAGGGCTTTTGTAGACCTGTTTTGGAATGAAGAGAAAGGCTGCTTGTATGATGTCATTAAGGAAGGTTCAGCAGACTCAGCAGTACGCCCTAATCAGCTATTTGCTATAGGGCTTCCTCATCCCCTTCTTGACAAAACCACCGCAGCCAGTATGATGAAGGTTGTCCGGGAGCAATTATATACACCCATGGGACTCAGGAGCCTCTCCCCTCTTGATCCTGCTTATAAAGCTGCCTATACAGGTGACCGCTACCAGCGCGATGGAGCTTACCATCAGGGGGTAGTTTGGAGCTGGCTGCTGGGTATGTATGCAGATGCCCTATGGTATGTAGACGGGGACTTGGCAACCAAAGAAATAGAAAAAGTAGTAGAGAACATTCTTCCCCACGTTGATGAGGCAGGTGTAGGGACTATATCTGAAATTTTTGAGGGGGAAGCGCCTTTTGCTCCTAAAGGATGCATTGCGCAAGCATGGAGTGTAGCTGAGCTCATCAGAATCTGGATACACTATAAATTATTCCAGGATTCTCCTGAGCTCAGCTCACCATTACCCCAAGAAGCTGCTCAAAAAGTTAATGCTAAAGAGTCTTACAAGCTTATTCCCGCTCTCTAGCGGAGTAAGTTTACCCACTTCTGTATTTCCCGTTTGTCAGTATCTGGCGGCGGGATCTTTTTTTTACCTATTTCTTATGTTAGTGCAGGTAGGCTAAGTAGCCTGAAGATTGTATATAAGGGAAAAGAAACTAAGACTTAGTTAGTTAAATAGGTGTAGTTTCATAGTAGGTTGCTAAGGAGCCTTGTTGTACCCCAACAAGGCTTTTTTTATGGCTGGATTGCCAGCTTATGTCTCCTTGCTCTGATTAATTCCCATGTGAAGTCTAGCTGGCTGTCACGTTCATTCAGAATGTCTTCAATTTTATCTGGGATCACAAAGTCAGGGGTAAGGGTTTCTTTCTCAAAGGAGGAATGAGGCGCTAAAATTCTGATGGTAGCTAATATGCCAGAGATATGGCTAAAGGGAAGTCTGAAGCCTACCGTATGTCCAAACGTTCCATGTGAAGTGCCGCCGCTAGGCTCTCCTATAGAGATGGCTAAATTATGGTGAGACATAGCCTGATGTACTAGGGAGGAGTTAGATAAAGAAAGACCATTAACCAGCAGATAAGTATCTCCTGTGAATCCAAACTTTTTATGTGGGGCTATCTCTTCCCAATAAATAGTATCTACTTGCCCCACCTCATTTTTCCAGGCATACACCAGTTCTTTATCTACTACCTTTTTAAATAAACGAGTAGAAAGGGAGGGCCATAAGATATTTCGCTTAATTTTATCTTTTAAGAGTTGGCTGCTCTTTACCACTGTGTAGTCTATGTATTTGTAGGGTTTAGGAGAAAGGTAGGAGAGGAGTTCAGTCCCACGGTTAATAAAGCCGCCTTTGTTATCCCTTACATCTATGATGAGGGACTTAGTCCTAAGGGAAGAAAAGGTGCGAAAGGCTTTTTTGAGTTCTCTGTTATACTTCTTTCTTCTAGCCTCCGAAAAAGAGGGGATGTACAGATAGCCTACACTGTTTTCAGGATAGGTCTCCCAATACAGAGGCTTACTTTTACCCTCCCGGGCATTCTTTTTCTTAGTAGGCATCTTTCGTTTTACGCCTTTATAAGCTATCCTCATCGTATCCTTAGCATCAGTAGCTGACGTATACCTGATCAGATTACTACTGTCTATGGGGAAATACACAGGCAATAAAAACTTAAAAGACTCTTCCATCAGCCTTATTCTGGTGGAGTTCGTTTCCCCATCAGTGTAGGCTTCTTTTAGTAAGGCTTCTATGATATGCTGAATAAAAAAACCGTTAACAGTAAGGAGCTCACTCCCCACGGGAATAGTACCAGAAGGTTCCTCTAGTAGATAGGTTTTCCCTTCCAGATATCTAATAGTGAAGGGAAGGTAGTATCCATCTCTATGGGCAGCGGTTAGGTTAATCCATATCCTGGAGTGTACATCCTTTAGGCTAGTTACCAGGGGGTTTACCAGCTGATAAAAATCTATGGCAGACATGGGATGGGTAATCTGCCCCCTAAGTTCATGATATGTGCGCGCTAGTTCTTCCTGAGAAATGAACGCTTCAGGATCTGCATGGGTGGAAAGTATGAGTTGATACAGGCTATCCAGATCCACTTTGAGTAAATTAGGATCTATGAGTCCCTGATGAGAAAGTTGGGTATAGCCTTTGTAGGGAAGAAGTAATAATAGAAACCCCGACAAGAAATAAGCAATGAGTGACTTCAATCCCTTATGATCTTGGTGGTTTTTCATTCAGTAAGAAAGTTACGCTAAAATATGTACATAACATAGTTTTACTACTAGCCCTAACTAAGCACATAATGGGGATAATAGTTTACCCAAAAAAATTCATGTTTCTGATGTGCTTTTTGGTATTTTTAAGAAGTAATTGCAAATAGTAGGATTTATAAAATTATTGCTACCATAAATAATGTCTGATAAACTATCTTTCCTTAGTAATGCTACACCGGCTTATATAGACAGTATATACCAGCAGTATAAGGCTGATCCCAGCCAGGTGGAACCAGAATGGAGAAGGTTTTTTGAAGGGTTTGACTTCGCCCAGAAACAGTATGGGGAGTCCTCAGATACTTCTGTGCAGGCAAAGCTGCCTGTAGGTGAAAACCACTCAAAAGAGATAAATGTGCTGAATCTGATTAATGGATACAGGACAAGAGGCCATTTGTTCACCAAGACTAATCCAGTACGGGAAAGACGAAAATACAGTCCTACGCTGGATTTAGAAGAATTTGGGTTACAAGAAGGGGATCTGGAAGAAACCTTTCAGGCAGGTATAGATGTAGGCTTGGGACCTGCCAAGCTAAAAGACATCATTTCTAAGCTCCAGCAGACTTACTGCCAGACCATAGGGGCTGAGTATAATTATATTAGGAAGCCTGATATTGTTCAGTGGTTGAGAAGTAAAATGGAGACGAGTAAGAATACCCCTCAGTTTTCCATAGACAAGAAGCGGCATATTCTCAGGAAGCTTATGCAAGCAGTAAATTTTGAGAAATTCCTGGGCAAAAAATTTGTAGGCCAAAAGCGGTTCTCACTTGAAGGTGCAGAAACCCTGATTCCCGCCTTAGATGCAGTAGTAGAGAAAGGGGCTGAGCTTGGATTAGAAGAATTTGTTATAGGAATGGCCCATAGGGGGAGGCTAAACGTACTGGCTAATACACTCAAGAAGGAGTATGATGAGATTTTCTCTGAGTTTGAAGGGAAAGAGCATGCTGAATCTGTTTTCCAGGGAGATGTAAAGTATCACTTGGGATTTTCAAGTGATATAGAAACTAGCTCAGGCAGGAAAGTGCATCTCAGCTTGATGCCTAACCCCTCCCATCTGGAGGCGGTAGACCCAGTAGTGCAGGGAGCGGCTCGCGCAAAAATAGATAAGCAGTATGGGGAAGATTTTAATAAGCTGGCCCCCATCCTCATTCATGGAGACGCAGCCATAGCAGGCCAGGGAGTAGTGTATGAGGTAATACAGATGTCCCTACTGGAAGGCTATAAGACGGGTGGAACCATCCATATAGTCATTAATAACCAGGTGGGATTCACGACAAACTATGCAGATGCCAGATCCAGTACCTATTGTACTGATGTAGCTAAGGTCACTCAGTCTCCTGTGTTCCACGTAAATGGAGATGATGTGGAGGCCTTGGTGTTTGCCATTGAAATGGCCATGGAGTTCCGCCAAACATTTAACAAGGATGTATTTATAGATTTGCTGTGCTACAGAAGACATGGCCACAACGAGGCAGATGAACCGAGCTTTACCCAGCCGCTACTATATAAAATCATCAAAAAACATCCTGATCCTGCTTCCATCTATTCGGAGAAGTTACTTGCTGCAGGAGACCTGGAAGCCAAATTGGCTAAAGAGATTGAAAAAGAGCAAAAGGCGCTCTTACAGGATGAACTAGAGCAAGCCAGTAAGTATGACACCCTAAGTTATGCCCCTTACCTGAAAGGAACCTGGGATGGTATCCGCAGGGTGCAGAGTGAGGATTATGAACTTCCTTCTCCAAATACTAGCGTAGAAAAAGGGTCATTACTGGATACCCTTAAAAAACTTCATGCTATCCCCGCCGACTTCAAAGCACATAAGAAGATCGTGAAGCTCTTCAATGATAGGCTGAAAATGGTAGAAGAAGACAGACTGGACTGGGCCTTAGGTGAACTAGCTGCCTATGGCATGCTTCTACAGGAAGGCTTTCCCATCAGGCTGAGTGGGCAGGATTCTAAGCGGGGTACATTTTCTCATAGGCACTCGGTTATCTTTAGTGAAGATGCAGAAAACGCCTTTGTCCCGCTGAATCACTTACAAAAAGAGCAAGAGAAATTTACGGTATTTAATTCTCCACTGTCAGAATATGGAGTATTGGGATTTGAATATGGATATTCCATCACCAACCCAAATAATGTAGTGATCTGGGAAGCCCAGTTTGGGGACTTTGCTAATGGTGCTCAGATAGTCATGGATCAGTATATTTCCAGTGCTGAGACTAAATGGCAAAGAATGAGTGGGCTAATACAGCTTCTCCCACATGGATATGAAGGGCAGGGGCCAGAACACTCTTCCGCCAGAATAGAAAGATACCTGGATTTATGTGCCAGGAAGAATATGCAGGTAGTAAACTGTACTACACCAGCTAATTTCTTCCATGTGCTCAGAAGGCAAGTACATAGAGATTTTAGAATCCCGCTCATTGTATTTACTCCTAAAAAACTGCTGCGCTATCCCTTAGCAGTTAGTAAAGTAGAAGAATTTACCAATGGAGGGTTTAAAGAGCTCATTACTGATCCGATAGTGCAGCCTGAGGATACCCGCAGGGTACTTCTGTGTTCTGGTAAGATTTATTATGATCTTCTGGAGTATCAGGAAAAGCATAAGGTGAAAGATGTAGCCGTGGTAAGAATGGAGCAGCTATATCCCTTACCTGTTACCCAGCTAAGAGAACTGATTAAAAAGACCTCCAGTCATGCAGAATATGTTTGGGTACAGGAAGAACCCAGAAATATGGGGCCTTGGAACTATATCCTGAGAGTGATAGATGAAGTGGAGCTAAGCGTGGTTTGTAGAAAGCCAAGTCCAAGCCCCGCTACTGGCTATTACAGGCAGCATGCAGAGGTCCAAAATGAGATAGTAAAGGAGGCTTTTTCTCTGGTTGAAGAAAAAGAGCTGGTAAAAAAGTAAGATTTATCCCCTAAAAATGGCAGAAATAGCCTGATAATGTGCTATTTCTGCTTATTTAACTTCTTTCCTAGGCTAACGTATATTACTTTTACTAGGTGTAAAAGAAAAGAGTGTAATTAGGCTATGATTTCTTGGCATGTATGTGTCCGTTTTTAGTTGGCTCCTGCCTTTATTAGAAATCTGTCCTGATCAGTGAGATAATCGAGATATGACATCCTTGGAAGAATTGTACTTGTTGGCCCAGGTTCTAACTAATACTCCTGATTCTGTAACTAAACTAAGACTCGCCTTTTCCTCCGCCAAGGAAGAGTTTAGGAAGTATCATTTCCCAGATGAACATGAGCAGGCTTACTATAAGCGTGTTTCTGCTTCTGATGAATTACTTGGGATTAGTAGAAATAGATGGGCTATGCTGGAGGAATTAGTGCATGCTAAGAAACCCACTAGGCTAAAATCAGATATTCTACAGAATATTCGTATCCTAAGTACCATTCATAAAGAACTAACGCGGGTCAATCAGTGGAAAGAGCAGGTAAGTCCTACAAGGCTGCTCAACTCAAGAAGACAATATTTGGCTACGGGGTCATAACCCCTTCCTCCAACTAGGTATAAACAACATGGTAAGTGGCT
Organism: Bacteroidota bacterium; assembly: GCA_039026975.1. Classification (GTDB taxonomy): domain Bacteria; phylum Bacteroidota; class Bacteroidia; order J057; family J057; genus JBCBKZ01. The sequence goes on from JBCCLI010000047.1 coordinate 16,518, forward strand.
CATCCTAAGCTACCTGACCTTTTTTTGCCCAAGGAAATATACTAAACCTTATACATTGTAATTCCTTTGTGAGTATATTAGCATATACCTTACGTCAATCGCTAGTTCATGAAGGTACTTTACGCAATTCAAGGGACAGGCAATGGACATCTGTCCAGGGCGAGAGATCTTATCCCTATCTTACAGAAACACTGTGAACTCGATCTGCTGGTCAGTGGAACTCAGTCCCAGGTTAAGCTCCCTTACCCCATAAAGTATCAATATAGGGGACTTTCATTCTTACATAATAATAGAGGAGGCATTGCTTACGGTAAGACGGCCTGGGAAGGATTTATCCGCAGCCGTATCTTCAAACAGATTTCCTCCTTCCCTGTAAAGCAATATGATTTAGTCATAAATGATTTTGAGCCGGTTTCTGCTTGGTCCGCCAAGATGAAAGGAGTTAGATGTGTGGCTATAGGTCATCAGGCTTCTTTTCTTTCGGAAAAGACGCCGCGCCCAGGGAAAAGAGACTTTCTGGGAGAACTCATTCTCAATAGATATGCACCCTCTTCAGATGCCATAGGATTTCATTTTGAGTCCTATGATGAGTTTATTCATACCCCTGTAGTTCGGCAGCAAGTGAGGGAATTATCCCCTACAGATAAGGGCCACTATACGGTCTATCTGCCTGCTCTCAGTGATAAAAGACTCTTAAAAGTCCTTCATCAAATTCCAGAAGTGAAATGGGAAGTTTTTTCTAGGCATACTCAGTATAGCTACAGAGAAAAAAATGTATGGGTACACCCAGTTTCTAATGAAGGCTTTGTGAGTAGCATGGCTACCAGTACAGGTGTACTGGCAGGCGCAGGTTTTGAGACGCCTGCTGAGGCCCTGTTTTTAGGAAAAAAGCTCTTTGTAATTCCTGCTCGTGGGCAGTATGAGCAGCATTGTAATGCTGCGGCCTTAGCTAAAATGGGCGTACCCGTCATGTGGCGTATCAATTCTACCTTTCCAGAAAGGCTAAAAATGTGGGTTGATTCTTATTGGGATGTACAGATTGACTACCCAGAAGAAACAGAAGAGATCATCTTATCCATTCTGGAGAAATACCAGGATGCTGAAAAGCCAGTGAAACAGAGAAGAGGGATACGTTTCAGAAGAAAGAAAAAACATAAGGACACTGCCAGGATAAAAATGTTATTATAGCTTGGGGTAGCACCATTTCCTTCCTTACTGAAAGCCCAGTAGGTAGCTAAGCACCCATTAGGGCTTCCTTTTTTAGGTAGGTATACACACTGCTTACCAGCTTCTTAGGCTTGATAGGCGTAATAATGAAGGCATTGGCTCGTACCTTTCTAGGGAGTTCATTCTTCTCGAAGTACGGATCTGTAGTAAGCATAAAAATGGGAGTATGGCTTACCTTCTCCTTGCCTCTGACCTTCCCACAAAAGTGAATTTGTCTCTCCAGTTTCTTAAGGTTCCCCAGAATGATAAAGGAAGGCTTTTTCTTTTTGGCGGTCTTGTAGCCTTTTTTAGCTGTCTTAGTAGCATATACCTTGAATGATTCTTTCTCGAATAGGTAAGTAAGAAGATCTCTTAGGTCTTTATTATGCTCAACTATTAAGACTGACCTTGTTGACATGGCTGGTAACAAAATTAATAGCCAAATATAAGAGATTCTGAAATTAGATTATCAAACCGTTACTAAGATATTTTCTTACTGTTAAGAAAGATAATCATTAATCCAGTAGGAGCTAGCTATTATTTTGGCCTGAAATCGGGATTTTGGATGAACGCTGGATCACTAAGGGCCTTCAGAAAAGCGATAAGGTTCTGCTTTTCTTGTTCGGAGAATTCAATATTATCTAAGAGAATACTCTGATTTCTGTGCTTATTCCCTCCTTTAGCATAATGATCTACTACCTCTTCCAGCGTGCTCATACTACCATCATGCATATAAGGTCCGGTGTATTCTATATTTCTTAAACTCGGAACCTTAAACTTCCCTTCATCATTATCTCTTCCGGTAACTCTTCTTCTTCCTTCATCTTGATATTCTGAATATAGGCCGTTATTCTGAAAGGAGAAATCAGTGAAAAAGGGTTCTGTGTGGCAGTGGAAGCACTCGCCTCTCTGGTGATTAAAAAATAAATTCATCCCCCGCCTTTCAGAGTCAGTTAAGGCGTTCTCATCTCCTGCCACGTACCTATCATAAGCTGAATTGGCGCTGACCAGGGTTCTTTCGAACGCGGCCAGAGCCTTGACTAACCTGTCAGTAGTAGGAGGCCCTCCAAATGCTTGTTGGAAATCTTGTGGATAGGTAGGATGATTCTCCAACTTTCGGATTACATCTGCCAGGTCAGAGGCCATCTCCAGGGGGTTTATGATAGGGTGGATGGCTTGTTCTTCTAAACTGGGGTTAGACCCATCCCAAAAAAAGCTGTTAGCATACGCGAGATTGACAATAGGCATGGAATTCCGGTCTCCTACTGCACCTTCTACCCCCCTACTGTTCTTCAGTAGATCCGTAAAAGAAAAGGCAGGATCATGACAGGAAGCACAAGAAACAGTAGCGTCCTTGGAGAGAATAGGATCAAAGAATAGTTGTTTTCCCAGTGCTACTCTGTCTACCGTTAGCGGATTATCTTCAGGCACAGGAAGAGGAGGGAAGTGGGCGGGCAGGCTCACTTCGTATCTTTCTGCTAACTCTGGGCCATCATCATCACAGCTGTTAGTAAGTAGCAAGAGTGTTGAAAGGAGTGTAACGGGAAGTATATATCTCATAAAAATGTAGCACTAGAAAGGGAGCTTGAATAGTGCACCACTTACCAGATTATCTGTTATTTCTACGGACAGGTTAAACTGTTCTCCAGGCACGCTATGCGTAAAGTTCTGGATGTGCATACTTATGGTGTCCTGTTCATTATAGAAGAACCTGTTTATATCCATTTCTATGATGAACTGGAGTTCTCTTCCTGATTCTATGGTGAAAGCGTCTTGTGGCCTGAGGTAGCTTACCTCTCTGTAGATTTGATTAGGAGAATTAACAGAGTCTCTCCCTGTATGATAGACTAACGACTGGTCTAATACTGCACCTGTCATTTCCTGACTTGCATCTATCTTCCCTTCTAAAGAAATGAATTTATAACCTGTACGCCATGACCAGTACATGGAGGTATTCACGCTAAGGGGATGATCAGTGGCATAATCTGCCGGGCTGGTATTCATATTTTCAGGTACGCCTATTCCAAACTTTACTCCCGCATAGGTACCCGCAGGAACATTCTCAAAAAGGGAAAAGGTACCTGCCCCATGACTTACCCCACGTGTAACCGTTTCTCTGACTAGATCAAACAGTTCAATATCAGCTAAGGGAAGTTCTTCCCCACTTTCTTTCACCAGGCGTATGTTAGCTATATACATTTTAAATTCATCTAACTGGTAAGTACGTCCCTGTATGTTCTGATAGGGTCTACCAGCTATAAAATCTTGCCCTCCTACAGTAGGCCTGAGGTTCAACTCAAAGGCTCCTGCTTCTGTAGGGTTCTCTCCTCTATCACAAGCAGTCATGAGTAGCATACCAGCTAATAAGAGCGCAACCCCACTAAATATATAACTTTTCATTTTTATATTCTTCCTTTTGTAAATACATACAATTGTCTGTTTCCTCCCCCTATGGTTCAAGGAGGAATTCTGAATTCTGGATGAAGTGCTTATCCGTTAAGCTATGAAGAAAGGCTATTAAGTCTTGTTTCTCTTGCTTAGTGAGAGAGAGCGGTTTAATAAGTGGGTGCTGGTTAATGTGGCCAGCCCCTCCCTGATCATAATGTGCTATCACTTCCTCCAGGCTTTCCATACGGCCATCATGCATATAGGGGGCTGTCAGCCCTATATTTCTGAGAGTAGGCACCTTAAATTTACCTATATCCTCTTCTCTCAGGCTAACCCTGTATCTACCTTGATCTACATATTCTGTTTCCAGTCCTATATTCTCAAAAGAGAAATTGGTGAAGTTAGGACCACTATGGCAGCTAGCACAAGCTGTGCGTGGGCTAAAAAATAAGTCCCGTCCTCTCACAGCCTCTGCAGACAAATATCCGGGATCATTTTCCCGCTGAGCCAGGTCATAAGGAGATTGGTAACTAATCATAGTCCGCTCAAAAGACGCGAGCGCCCTTGTCAATACAAACAGATCCATAGGCCTTCCGTAAGCTTCCATGGCTAAGTCTTGATAGACTGTATTATTAGTCAATCTCACGGCTAGGTCTGCTGCATTAAAGCCAAGCTCATCATTATTACAGATAGGTCCCAGCACCTGACGCTCCAGGCTAGGACTACCTCCCTCTACGAAGAAGTATGGATGATAAGCTATGTTGGTGAGGGTAGGCACATTTCTGAAGCCTATCCTTCCTTCTATACCCACAGAAATAGGATGATGATCCGCTAAACCAGCACTGAGTAAATGACAACTGGCACAAGACATACTAGAATCTATGGAAAGCATATTATCATAAAACAGCGCCTTCCCTAAGGTAACGCTCACTTGAGTGAGGGGATTATCTTCTGGAATAGGAGGTGAGGGGAAGCCTTTCGGAAGAGAAAGTTCATACCTAGCCAAGGAAGAACCCGCAGCTTCTCTCTTGGCAGGATGGGAGGTAGTAAGCAAAAGGATAATAGCTCCTGCTACTCCCATAATCTTATATGTGGTTAAAAGCTTCATATAAGAATAGTAGGAGAATGGATTTCATTCTCCTACCGAATCTCAGGTGGATTTTTAGGGCATAAACATAAATACTGAGGGAGCATTATCTGCTATGGTTTTGGCTATAACGGGAAAGTCCCCGGTATGAGAGATTAAGTCAGAAGTCAGGTCTAGCCCATTTAGAAAACCTGCATAGTCAATCATGACATTTATCATGTTAGTCTCACTAGCTACTTCCATGTCTATGGAGAGAGATATATTTCTCAGGTTACTATCCTTTCCTATGTGATATTCAAAGGGAGCTTCAGGGGTTCCATCCCCATCAGCATCAGCCAGCCCTTCTAGCTTGATAAATTGGTATCCTGCATCCCAGTTCCAATGCATGGAAGGATTTTTAGGAGCCAGGGGATGATCTGCCGGATAGGTAGTAGGATCTGAGTGGTTAGTTAAAGAGTCTACTCCTACATTAAAAGTGAGTCTACTTTTACTTCCTTTAGAAATTTCACCTGCATCATACATATGCTGGCTTCCTTGTACGAGCAGGTACTTACCAGGCTCGTCTGTAGTATTTCCTCCGCTAAGTTGTAGGCCTGAAACGTAGAACTGTGCCACAGAAAACCTAATACTAACCCCATTTACCTCATATGTATTTCTAAAGGATAAATCTTGACCGTTTACCGTAGGGTGAAAGTGAATCCTAAGCTCTGGTAGCCTACAAGAGCCATCACTGGATTCCGCATCAGGATCAAAATTGATAGAATTAGGATCCGTACATCCTGTATTCTCTTCGCAGGAGGTGAAGATACATGCGGAAGTCAAAAGGAGGAGAATAAATAAGTTTCTATATAGGTTCATGTTAAGAATGTGATATGGTCTTTAAATTACTTAGAACAAATAGCTTAATCTGAATTGGAAGCGTGATTTGGCAACAATGTTGCCTTGAGCGTAATTTTGAGTAATTGGAGGTTGGAAATTTACCCCTAAAGCGTAATTCTCTCCTACCAATGATTCCAAGCCGGTAGAAAGATATTGACCATTTCCTCCTGTGAAAAACTGATAATATCCTTCTTGCACGTCCTGGCTCAAGTACTCTGTATATAATCCAGTGTAAAGCATAACGGAATACCCTACCCGTCTGTACCAGTACCCTAAAAAAGCATGTATACTGAGCTGGTCTCCAAAGCGGTACCCTGAGGAGTTCACCGTAGTCCACCTTCCAAAAATATCCAGTTGGTAGTTCCAGTTGGCCTTGGCCAGTGTATACCTTAGGCGGCCTAGGTAATCCAGGCTCCCACTCCCTAATTGGTAATTGGTGGGTAGGGCGGTTAGCTGTATCTCATCCTGGAACTCACCTGTAGGGAGTTTTAGCCCCAGGCCTACATCTAAGGTGTAGGTATAGGGTGAAAGTGAGGGGGCTAGGCCAGGAAGTAGTCTGTACATGAGCATGAGGCTCATATCTCCTAACCCCTCTGCCCTAAAAGGTTGGTCCTCTTGGTGTAGGGTATTTATGCGGTACGGGAGGACGGTCATCAACTGTAGGCGCTCTGAGGCTTTCCAGTTCAACTGTAAGCCCAATAGCTGGAAGTGGTCTACGCTTGAGGAAGCAGGTGTTTCTCTGCTAGACCTCAGGGACTGCCAGCTCAACCCAACAAAGCTACTTTGTTGGTGAGGCATGAGAGAAAGCCCCCCTGACCCTACGCAGCCACAAACATCACATGCATGGGCAGGTAGAGGCAGGATAAAGCAGAGCACCATACTCCAAAAAGTTATTTTCATGAGTATGCTGTATTGAATGTAGAAAGAAAATAAGTTCTATAAGCTGATGGGAAATAGAAAGTCAGGAGAGATCCGGAGGAGGGGTATCTGGTTGTAGAAGGGTAGAAAGCAGAAACCAATCTGCCTCGTTAGACTGAGTAGACACAATGGAATGAGGCTGTTCCACTATTTCAGCCTTGGTAGCGTAGAATGGGATCCTTTCCTTTTCCCAGTCCGGCATCACGGGCGGTTGGGAGGTTTTTGCTTCCTGCTGCTGCTCCAGCTGAGCTATTTTTTTCATTAGGTAGCACTTCCCCTTACAGTTTAGGTTAGGACGTGCTCTGTTCTCGCAAAGTTCTTGAGAAATGTAGGATTGGTTAACCTTAAATTGGATAAAAAGGAATAGGGGCCGCAGAGGCGCAGCTAATAGGAACAAAGTAAATAATCCAACAAGAAATTTTTGCAATTGAACGATTTTGTTCTCTAAGGGTAAAGATAAGTAGCTTTCCTTTTTTATAAGCAAACAAAAGTCACTCGCCCTGAAAAAGTGCGATACAGTAGCACTTTTCACCGACTTAGTATAGAGAAAAAGAAATATATTTTCAGAGGACAATTGGGTGTTTGGAAAGTATCCTCTAATAGATTCGGAAATAACCCAAAATTGGGTTAACATTGTTCTAATTCGAACATTTCCCCTGAACGCCCGTTTTAACTCTACTATTCTACTCGACTAAATCCTGAAAAAAATTTACCCGTTTCCTATGAAAGTTGAACCTGGTTCTTTACTAGCCAAAGTAGATACCCCCAATGATCTGAGAAAGCTACAAGCGGAAGAATTATATGACTTTTGCCAGGAGCTTAGAGACTTTATTATTTCTACTGTAAGTGTAAATGGCGGACATTTTGGTGCTAGTTTAGGAGTAGTGGAGTTAACTACTGCTATTCATTATGTATTTGATACTCCTAAGGATCAGTTGATCTGGGATGTAGGGCACCAGGCCTATGGACACAAAATCCTGACTGGGAGAAGGGATAATTTTCACACTAACAGGAAGTATGGCGGGCTTTCAGGCTTTCCTAAAAGATCAGAATCAGAGTATGATACTTTCGGAGTAGGTCACTCCTCTACCTCTATCTCTGCAGGTGTAGGGATGGCCATAGCTAACCAGTATCAAAACGACGACCGACAAATTATAACAGTTATAGGAGATGGGGCCATGACAGGTGGAATGGCGTTTGAAGCGCTTAATCATGGAGGGTGGGAGAAGGCGAATATGCTAGTTGTGCTAAATGACAACTGCATGTCTATTGATCCTAATGTAGGGGCGCTTAAAGAGTACCTAACAGATATTTCTACTTCCGGTACTTATAATAAGCTTAGAAATGATTTATGGAATCTATTAGGGAAGCTTAATAAGTTTGGTCCCAAGGCCAGATCTGTGGCGTCTAAGCTGGAAATGGCCCTTACCGCTACCGTCACTAAGCCTGGAATGTTATTTGAAGCTTTAGGGTTCAGGTATTTTGGGCCTATAGATGGTCATGACATAAACCATCTGGTCAGGGTGATGGATGATCTCAAAAAGATTCCAGGTCCTAAGTTACTGCACTGCTTGACAGTTAAAGGTAAAGGATTCAAACTAGCTGAAGAGAATCAGACGAAATGGCATGCTCCTGGCCTTTTTGATAAGATTACAGGAGAAATTCAGAAGCCAGTTATAGATACCCCTCAGCCTCCTAAGTACCAGGATGTGTTTGGGCATACCATCATTGAACTGGCGAAAGAAAATGAAAAAATTATGGGGGTGACCCCCGCTATGCCTAGTGGGTGCAGCCTAAAATATATGTTGGCAGAGATGCCTGACAGATCCTTTGATGTAGGGATAGCGGAGCAGCACGCAGTTACGTTCTCTGCTGGTCTAGCCACACA
>JBCCLI010000048.1:0-24540 GCA_039026975.1 Bacteroidota bacterium
AAACGACTCATATTACTGGCCATAAGCCACTGCTGTATTTGTTCTTTATTAGTAGCTCAGCCTTCAGCCAACTGGAAGCCTTTATTTAATGGAAAAAACCTGGATGGTTGGGAGAGGCTGAATGGAGAGGCTGCCTATGAGATAAGGGGAAATGAAATCGTAGGGATCACTAGAGAAGGTACGCCTAATACCTTTCTCGCTACTACGGAGATGTATACAGATTTCATCCTGGAGCTGGAGTTTTGGGTAGATCCCCTCATTAATTCAGGTGTGCAAATCCGTTCTAATAGCGTCCCCTCTTACCAAAAAGGAAGAGTTCATGGGTACCAGGTAGAAATAGATCCTTCTGCCCGGAAATGGACAGGAGGTATTTATGATGAGGCCAGGAGGGGATGGTTGTATCCCTTAGAGGTCAATCCTCCTGCCAGGGATGCTTTTCAGCAATATGAATGGAATAAGCTTAGGGTAGAGGCTATAGGGAATAGCATAAGGACATGGGTTAATGGAATTCCCTGTTCCGAGCTGGTAGATAATGTAACCCGTAAAGGCTTCATTGCCTTGCAGGTTCATAGCATAAGAGACAAGCACATGGCAGGGAGGGAAATTAAGTGGAGAAATATCCGTATACAAACAGAGAACCTGGTTCCCATGCCATACACAGATTTACTTGTGGTAAATCTGGTCCCTAACAGCATGACTTATCAGGAGAAGGCGCAAGGCTGGCGATCTCTATTTGATGGGAAGACGGCTGAAAATTGGCGGGGAGCCCATAGGGAAACCTTCCCTGAGAAAAGCTGGAAAGTAGCGCAAGGGGAACTGGTAGTCATGTCTTCTAATGGGGCAGAGGCCCAGGCGGGCGGAGACATAGTAACCAAGGAGACTTTTTCTACCTTCGAATTCCAGCTAGAATTCATGCTTACAGAAGGGGCCAATAGTGGGATAAAATACTTCATCACGGAAGCATATGAAAGCGGGGGCTCGGCTATAGGATTAGAATATCAATTACTGGATGATGAAAAGCATCCTGATGCAGCCATGGGTACGGCTGGTAACAGGACAGTGGCTTCCCTCTATGACCTTATTCCTGCCCACAAGCAGAAGCCAAAAGTAAAACCGGGAGAGTGGCATCATGCCAGAATAGTAGTTTCCGGGAAGAAAAGAGATACCTGGCCTAATGCCAGAGAGGATGAAGGAAAATATTTTGAAGGTTATCACATTGAGCATTGGCTGGATAATAGAAAGGTGCTGGAGTATGAGAGAGGAAATCAAGCCTTTGACGCGCTGATAGCTCGTTCCAAGTATAAAGACTGGGAAGGTTTTGGGAAGTGGCAGGCAGGAAGAATTCTCCTACAAGAACATGGAGATGAAGTACATTTTAGAAGTGTAAAGGTGAGGAGGCTGGAGTAAATATATTTGCTTCTTGAGAATTAGTTAGAATTTTTTGCTAATATGGAAAGGTATCAGGTTCATATTCAGCTAGCTGTATATGATTAAAAGGGAATCCGGTGTGATTCCGGAACAGTCCCCGCTGCTGTAAGCTCCTCAAAAACTTCAGGTAAAAGGCCACTGTACTGTAGGTATGGGAAGGCACCTGAAAGTGGAGTAAGTCAGAAGACCTGCCTGGTAAGAAGTTACATGATGCTTTCGGTGGAAAAGCTGGTAATGTCATCAGGCTACCCTAATCTAAAGGGTACTTAGCGTCATATCTATACCTAAAAGGATAGGATATGCTAGCTACCTACTTTCCTGCCTGAGCATACCTATAATCTACCTGGAAGCTAGATAAGCAGGTAGATGAAACAGCATATACTCTTTTCCATTCTGATCATATACTCACTGAGTCTGTTTGCGCAAACAGAGGGGGATCATACGTTCCAGCTGGAAGAGGTAGATATAGAAGCTGTTTCCATCAGACAAGAACAGCTTATAGGGGAAGAATGGCGTTTTGATTCCCTGGACTTAGCACGAGCTTCTCACCAGTCTCTTGCAGACCTTCTCCAAAGAGAAACTAATGCCTATATAAAATCCTATGGCCTGGGTAGCCTAGCCAGCATATCTATGCGTGGGGCAGGGGCTAACCATACCGCTATTATTTGGAATGGCCTGCCAATTGAAAACCCTATGCTGGGCCAAACTGACCTGGCCCTCCTTCCTCTGGTAAGCATAGACCAACTACGGGTACATCCGGGGGGTAATAGTGCTGCCTGGGGGAGTGGAGCTGTGGGAGGTAGCTTATCTTTGGATAATATACCCTCCCTACATGAGGGACTTTCTGTAACCTCCAGCCATTTGCTCGGCTCCTTTGGGAAGCAAGCTCACGCTACGGAATTTTCCTACGGAAAAGAGACATGGTCCTCAGAAACCAGTTGGTACCAGCTCTCTGCGGATAATGACTTCACCTACCAGTTGCTGAACGGAAAGGAAAGGCAAAACACTAATGGAGACATACGTAACTGGGGGTTACTTCAGGAAATTTACTTCAGCCCCTCTGTCAATCATCAGCTTTCTGCCACGGTATGGTTCCAGGATACAGACAGAAATATTCCTCCCACTACTACGCAGAATGAAAGCCTGGCTTTTCAGGCAGATCGAGCCCTGCGGGCCACCCTAAACTGGAAAACTCATGTTAAGAGAAATCTCCTCTCCCTACAGACAGGCTTTTCTGAAGAAAGTATCTCTTTTCAGGATAAAGCCATAAGGCTTGTTTCTGATAGTAAAGTCCAACGCTGGGTACAGGAAATCAATCTATCAAGACAAGTTCGAGAACAGTGGACTTATGAATTTGGGTATCAGTATCAGTATGTGCGCGCTGAAGCTGATGGCTATCAGAATATGCATGACCGTCATCAGCATGCCGTTTTTGCTAATGGAAGGTACCAGGATGAAACATGGATAATAGATATAGGTGCCCGCCAGGAAGTAGCGGATGAGCTGTTCTACCCTTTATGCCCCAGGGTAGCCGCCTCTTACAGCTTTCTTTCCGGCTTACGTGCCTTTGGTGCGGTCTCCCGTAATGTTCGTATACCTACCCTCAATGAGCTGTACTGGAGTCCCGGGGGAAATCCTGAGCTGAAAGCAGAGAAAAGCTGGAACCAGGAAGTAGGGCTAGCTTGGGAAAAGCAGACCGCTACTACCTCCCTTTCCTATCAACTTACCTATTACCAGAGACAGACAAGAGACTGGGTATTGTGGGCATTGCAGGAAAGTTTACCCTTCTGGTCAGCAGTAAATCTGTCTGAAGTCCATACCCGCGGCCTATCTCAGCAGCTAAACTGGGGGCTTAGTGGAAATACCTGGAAGATAGATGCCTCAGGAGGTTATGAGTGGGTGCAGTCTGTCCATACTTCTTCTTTACAGTCCCCTCGTATAGAGGAGAACACCCAATTATTTTATGTACCTCAGCACAAGGCCCACCTGAGCCTGAGGCTAAGCTGGCAGGCCTGGCAATTCCAATACACCCATACCTACACCTCTGGCGTGGAAACTTTTAGTACCCCTTTACCTAGCTGGCAAGTGGGGCAGCTGTTCCTGTCTTATCGCTGGAGAATGCTGGAAGGCATCCTCAGGATAGATAATGTATGGGATAGCTCATACAGAATCATTGAACGTAGACCTATGCCCGGTAGAGCTATTGAAACCGGTATTAATATCAATCTGAAATCCCTTAACATGTCTAACTTATGAAACAGTTTATTACCCTTACAGTATTGTTAATCAGCCTATCAGGCACTTCATTGTTTGCCCAAACTACCATTGACTTTGAGTCTTTTGGACTAGAGGCAGATACCTTTCTGAATGGAAGTGATCTATCTGGAGGCTTTAGTACGGAGAATATATTTCTCAAGAATGATTATTCCGTAGACTTTGACTCCTGGGTAGGATGGTCCATTTCTACCATGAGAGATACTATCACTCCTGGTTTCACTAACCAGTACGCTGCCATTACTGGCTCCGGTGCCAACGGATCTGCTACCTACGCAGTGGGATATGATTTTTCTGGCAGTAATGTCATCACCTTTACGGATTCTACTAGTCAGATCGTAGAAGGCTTTTTTATCACCAATAGTACCTATGCCTATCTAAGCATGCTAAATGGAGATTCTTTTGCTAAAAGATTTGGTGGTGAGAGCGGAGATGATCCAGATTTCTTCCTTCTAAGCCTGAGAGGATATAAGGATGGAGCATTGACAGCAGATAGTGTATCCTTCTACTTGGCAGACTATCGTTTTGAAAATAATGAGGAAGACTATATAGTAGATGAATGGACCTTTGTAGAGTTAGCAGCACTAGGCGCTGTAGATAGTTTATCCTTTGTGTTCTACTCTTCAGATGAAGGTAGTTTTGGGATTAATACGCCCTTATATTTTTGTGTAGATGATATACAACTAATGCCGGCCATCTCCTCCTCCACTACTCCTGGCTTATCTAGCAGCTTAATTCCTGCTTATCCTAACCCTTTTAGAAATTCTTTCACCATAGGGTGGGAGGAAAGCAGGAGCCAACCCTTTACCATTCTCAATCTACAAGGGCAAGTAATAAAGAAGGGGATTCTTGAACCGGGAGAGAATCTATTGGAACTAAGGAACCAACCTGAAGGTATCTACTACCTAATGGTGGGAACTAAGGCAGGAGCCATCAAGCTGATCAAATCCTAGCAAAGATTTTCCATTCCCTACCCTCCCTTTCAGTGTTCAGTTGTCAGCCTAGGCTGACAACTTTTTTTTATCCTGATCATCAGTTACTTTTCATGGGAGGATATTCTTTTGTGATTATGGCTATCCCACCCGTAATTAAGTAAATGAATGGTATGTTCATGCTGATTGCTCTTATCCATAGTTCCTTAAGCAGGTGGATCTTCCTCATTATGTGTGTGCTGGGTATTCTCCCATCTATGGACGCTCAATGTGTAGGCCAACTCTGGGGCAGGGTAGTAGATGAGAAAGGTGGGTCGTTAGAGGGAGTAGGTATTTTAGTAGAAAAGAAGCATAGCTGGCACACTACGGATGAGAAGGGAATATTTATAGTCTCTAACTTGCTGGCAGGCTATTATGAGCTAACCCTTAGTGGCCCGGGAGTAGAAACTAAAAGGTACGCAACCACGGTAGATCCCGGAGAGATGACCAGCCTGCAGCTACAGCTTAGAAGACAGGTAGGTGAATACCGCCCTTCCACACAGAAAAAGCGAAGGAGAAAAAACAGTTCTCCTAAATAAAAAGCATATGCTCTTCCAGGTAAGCTTCTTCAGCTGCTTCAGTGGGGAAGCCTGAAATGGTGTTCATCCCCTTTCTAAGCTTACGCCCAAACCATCTTAGAAATTTAGGCATGGCCCGGTAGGACACTAGTATACTGAGGCAAACCGCCAATTGGAGACTTCCCAATACATAAAACCACATCCAGTCAGGTTGGATGATAAAGCCTAAGACAGTGGCTTTCAGGCTGAGAATCAGGAAGCAAAAACTAAACAGCAGAAGAAAACTAATAAAAGATAGACGCTTGAACGCAAACTGGCAGAATGACATACGCCATTCTTGCCAAGTAGTAACGGGTACATTAACGGGTGAGATTGCTCCTGGATACTTCATGAGATAATGAAACTTACTATTTTTATTCTTATATCTGCTGATTGTTAAAACATGCCCAAATTCCCTTCTTAAAGGAACTTGAGCATTACATCGGCATGAGTCACAAATACAAAAGCTAGGTAGGTCTTCTGACATACAAATGATATCAGAAGCCTGGAATAAATTCTTTACTTGAAGTGTAGACGTACAAGCTTAGGTGGCATACACACAGAAGCGTACACTAGGGAAGCGCCTGTAAAATTGGCTGGACTTTAAATCTCGCGTAGTACATGCATATTAGTTCCTTTGGTAAGATTAATATATTTGAAATCAGGCTATTTCTAACAATGCCCTTTTCATTATGTGTACAATATACAGGGGATAAATTATGCTGTTTACAGGCTAATTAGGCTGTTTTAGCTGAAAATACCGACATATTCCTTTACAGTATTACATCTCTGAAACCTATTTTCACTCCCTTTTAGGTAGAAATCTATTTTTTGAAATCTGACACCCTTAAATGAACTTTTTTTTTAAGAATTTGGATTCTCTTTTTTTCTCAGACTGCCAAATTAGGCAGGGAAGGCTTCCTATGGGCTCCTAAGACAGGATATTTTCATGTGGGAAATCTTTTTTACTTCAATTTATAAACTATTCTAACCTTACATGTTTTCTGCTATTCAAAATATGCCAAATTAAGCGGGTAAGACTTAGTAAAATTAAGTATCTGATAATCAGTTATTTGAGTATAAAATTGTATAATTGGTTGTTGATAGAAAATTGGCTACTTTGATAATAATAGTCAGTTTTTGTTATGATAGCACATCGACTTTTACTTGGATTTTTTCTACTAATGGGACTCTCCCTTCACGGACAGCCCTTACTTTCTGAAGATACGTCTGATACTTATATAGCGCATGCTATAGACGGCAGAAATATTTCCCCTTTAATTCAGCTAGCACGGCATTATGCAGGTGATTCGCTGGAAGAGGCCCTACTATATATGGAAATGGCCATGACCATTGCTACCCGGGAGGATGACACCGCTAGTATGGGGTTGACTTTACTGGAGAAAGGGAATCTCATGTGGCAGTATGGGGATGATCTGCGGAGATATGAGGCAGTTAATGAATATGAGAAGGCACTGGCCCTTTTTGAGCATATATCAGATACACTGAATATGGCCATCACCCATTACCAGTCAGGGAGAATCTACCAATATTACTGGGAACACTCAGTCGCAGTAGAATCATACTATTCAGCTCTGGGCTTGTATGACCTGCTAAATGATCCCCAAAACCAGGCAGAGGTGCTATTAGGGCTGGGACAGATATACGCTGCTACAGAAGAGTGGGACAGAGTAATAGAATATGGGGAGGAAGCCCTGGCCTTGGGAGAGGAAAAGGTAGAAGCAAGCACCATCAGAAAAATCTACCTAATGCTAGGGGAAGCCTACATTAAGAAAGAGGACTTTGTGGAAGCCCATAGATGGTTTGTAGCGGTACAAAAAGGTGTAGGTACAGCTGACTATTCAGAAACTGTCAGCATATGGAACCACATGGGCCTATTCCATAACAAAATGGGAGAAACTGATAGCGCCTTTTATTTCTACTCTAACTCCTTAACGCTGGCTAAGCAAAAGGCAGATAAACCTTCCATGTCAAGTAGTTATGCCGGATTAGCTACCAGTTATTATCTCACCCAAAACTACAATAGAGCCATAGAGTACCTGGATAGTAGTAATTGGGTGGCTACCATTCATTCTCTGATTGACCAACGACTAAATAATTATGAACTGTACTCTCAGATATACTTGAAAAAGAAAGAGGTAGATAGAGCCATTAGGTATAAAGACCGCTACTATGCCTTGAGAGATTCTGTGAGAAACGGACAAAAAGATTCTAAAATCAATCAGCTGAGAACCTTGTACCAGACAGAGCAAAAAGAAGCGGAAAATATGAGGTTACTGGCTGATATGGAAAAAGAAGTCAATAATAAACAACTGATACTTACCGTTTCCGGCTTCCTGCTATTGCTGCTATTCTTTGTTATCTATCAGATTCTCCAGAAGAACAAGCATAATAGAGAGTTGGAAAGACAAGTAAATGAGCGGACTGAGCAGCTTCGTTTTGCCAATGAGGAATTACAGCAGCTGAATGATGAATTAGATACTTTTTCCTACAGAACTACACATGATATTCGGGGGCCGGTGGCACGCTTACTAGGACTATGTCAGGTGGCATTAGGTACCAAGGATAATGCTTCAGAGATGTTAGGCTACCTCCACATGATCCATAGAGAAGCCATTAATATGGATGTCATTCTGCACAGGTTCCTGGAGGTAAACAAGATTAAACATCTCAGTATTCACACGGAGAAAATAAATGTGAGAAATCTCATTACTGATGTCATATTCTCCCTACGAGACATAGAAGGGTTTACCCATACCCAGTTCCACCTGGATATAGAAGAAAGGCTGTGCGTGTATTCTGACAGGAAGCTGATCACCATTCTCCTAAAAAATCTGATAGAGAATGGCATCATTTACAGTCAGGAGGAGAAAATCCCACAGGTGCATGTGAAGGCAATGCGCCAAGATCAGCAAGTCTCATTCTCCATCATTGATAATGGACTGGGTGTAAGGCCTGAAATCCAAAACCGGATATTTGATATGTTCTTCAGGGGTACGCCCAGGTCCAAGGGATTAGGGCTGGGACTGTATGCGGCTAATCAGGCCGCTAATAAGCTAGGCGCTACTCTTAACCTTATAGGTACCCGGCATAAGTACACTACATTCAGCATAGTCCTGCCACTGGAACCTGGACCAGATAAGGAAAAAAGGCAGCTGGCAGGAGAAGATTTTCTGAAAATATCCTCTCAAAAGGCTAAAAATATAATTTAACACCAGAGATATTTGCCAATCTTACTGATAGTCATTTCTTTGTAGATGTGAAGTCAGCATTACATTCCATCTATATTCCTTTATCAATAGGCGTATTCCTTTGCCTCTTCCTGCTTTCCTGTGGTACAGATGATAGTGAGTACGAGAAACCACTATTAGCGGTAAAAAAAGGGGACAGCTGGGGCTTTATAGACAGGAAGGGAGAGATAGTCATAGATCCCATATATGCTTATGCTTTTGATTTTAGGGAAGGAAGGGCTGCTGTAAACATTGGGGGTACATCTATCAATGGGAAGATTCCTAAGGATGGGAAATGGGGATTTATCAACCAGAATGATACCATTGTCATTAATCCCGTGTTTGATGGGCCACCTCAGGGAGAAGCCGCTCCTTATAATCAGGCTGACTTTTCCCGCTTAATGTATGAGGGCTATATGTTCTCTGATTCCCTGGCTGCTGTCAGGAGAGAGGGAGAATGGGTATACATAGATAGTATAGGGAGCGTAGTAATCAGAAGCCCCAGAACCTACAACTACGCCTCAGTAAGAAGCTTTCATAATGGCTTAGCAGCTGTACAGCTTTCCACCAGTGGATACTGGGGATTTATTAATAAAGCAGGTGATCTTGTCATTCCAGCTATATTTCTTTTCCCTACTGACTTTCTAGAAGAGACTGCCCTTATGACGGACCAGAATGGGGATAAGGTGCTTATTAATCGCCAGGGAACTATTTTATTGGGAGAGTATAGATTAGAAACCCCTTTTGCGGAGGGATATGCGCCTGTGAAAGGGAAATTTAAGGAAGTGCAAAGAAGCCAGGAAGATGAGATCTTATATGGTCTGATAGACATAAGGGGAAATATGCTTATAGAGCCTCAATTTGACAGGATGGGGGCATACGGCAGCGGGATGGCTCCTGTCCTTATCGGGAGTAAGCAGGAGGACCTTATCCGCTTTCCCTCCCTGAGTGTCAGCACTTCCTACACAGGAGGGAAGTGGTCATTCGTAGATGAGAAGCGCCAAATACGGTTTGAACCCGTGTTTCAGGAAGCCAAGCCTTTCCGAGAGGGCTTAGCGGCTGTGAAAAAAAACGGTAAATGGGGCTACCTACAGCCCAACGGTAAATTCCTGGTAAAGCCTTCCTTCATTTGGGCAGGAAACTTCCATGACCATATGGCAGTGGTGAGGTTAGGGGCAGATGCGGCAGCCTTAACGGGAAGATACGCCTATATAGATATGGATGGAGATGTATTTCACGTCTTGGAGCCTTAATCTTACCTAATGTTAACCATCCCCAGTTCAGGGAACTATCCATAAGGACCCCACTAAGTACAGGCTTGGAAACGCTAAATCGAGAATAACTAAAGGTACCTACCATCTTGGACTCCGTAAGGGGCCCGGAAAATTGACGGGCGCTTTTTTGAGCTGCTGAATGTACTGGATTTCTCTTTCTGTTAAACGCTCCATCTGCTGAAGCACCTGGTTTAAGCTGAGACTATCAGGCATAAATCGCATCTCATCTGTAGGATCGCCCCCGCTTGGAGGAGGAGTTTTGGGCCTGTAATATCTTCTTCTGGAGGGAGAGTTCACATCCTCTGGAGAATCTTCCTCATTAGGATCATTTGTCTCTTCTTCTGGTGAAGCGGGAATTTCTGATAGATGCTTGACTACCCATTCATAGTTAAATCTTGCCAATTCATTAGCAGGGTCTTTTATGAGGGCTTCCCTAAACATGGCGAGGGCTTGTTGCCACTGGTTACGTACGCAGTGAAAGACACCTAACTGATTAGTGCTGAGGGAAGCGAGTGGGAGGTTATCAGACTTAGACAGTTGGAAATGGAGGAGATAGGCCACTGAGATAGAGTCCATCGCCTCATAAACCAGGGCCTCATTAAATCTGTATTGATCCATCTGGGAAGGATCTGCCTCCTTAGCCTCTGCTAGGTAGGCCAGGCAGGAAGCATACTGCTGCTGCTGGAAAGCTTCCTTAGCCTTATAAATCCATGGGTCGGATTTCAAGGAAAAGGAAAACAGAAAGGTATATATCAGCAGTTTTTTCATGGAAGGTAACTCAAAATAACAGGCCAACCGATAAAGAGGGAAAAGAACAGAATCCCAACTAATAGGAGCCACTGATACCTATTAGAAGCTTGAAGGGTTCTATGTTCTGCTATAGGAGAATAGCTCAATTCCTGAATCTGACTGATCAATGCCTCTACTGCTTGTTCTTCATTCTCAAGTCTGATCATTTCCGTATCAAAGTAGGAAGCCATATAAGCCATATCTTTAGTATTGAGCTGTGAAATAACAGGCTTTCCCTCCTCTGTGATGAATCTTTCTGAGGAGGTAGCGGTTGCAGGAATAAACCCGCCCATTTCTGTTCCTACTGCTACCGGATACATCTTTACTTCTAGTTGCAGAAGGCGCTCTAATAAGGATACATATCCTCCTCCATGGTCTTCTCCATCACTCACCCAGATGATACTTCTGGAAGGGATCCATATATCTGAGGTGATTTTTTGTTCTATGAATCGTTGGAGAATCACAGATAACGCAGCCCTGTATTCAGTGCCCTTATGTACAAACTGATTAGAGTTAGCCAACGCAAGGTAGCTGATGGCCGCATCTATATCCCTGGTTAGTGGACAAAGCACATAGGCGTGATCAGTAAATACCACTATCCCAAACCGGTCTCCCTTTAAAGAGCGCATCAAACGAATCAGCATCTGCTTGGCTTGATTCATTCTCCCACCGGGAACATCTGTAGCATTCATACTGCCTGAAACATCCAGCGCTATGTAAACATCTCTTCCTATCAGCTCGGAGGCCTGGAAGTCTTTCTTCCAATAAGGACCCGGGAGGGCCAGGCAAATACATATCACCCCTAACGCCAATAGAGAGATTCTTATTAGGGGCGCTTTGGGATTTTGGGGGACTTTATTCCAGTAGGTAAGCCATACCATGTGCTTTTTATAGACCAGGTAGAGAATCCCTATAATAAAAGGAATACTCAACCAAACATAGGCGTATGTAGAGAATACAAAATCTGGCATATGGATAAGGCCTATAGCTAGATGAGCCTATTTTCAGCTTCTGGGACCATAAAGGGGTCTACCCAGTCTCTGATTTTCTCACCTATGATATGTAACGTTAAAATTAGGAAACAAAGCGTAAGTCCGGGAAATAATATGGTCCACCAGTCAGAAAGGTTCGTTGTTCCGGTAGCTATGAGCCTTCCCAGGCTAGGCTGATTGGAAGCTAATCCTATATTTAAATAAGAAAGTGAAGATTCTACCAGTAATAATACTTTTAAACTAGAACTCATTGGGAGAATTAAGGGAGAAACCATATTGGGGAGGTAATGCCTAAAGAAGATAGATATAGGAGAAATCCCCAGCCCTTCTGCTGTCCGTATAAAGCCGCTTGTACTTAGTTTAAAGGCTTCTGTCCTAATGATTCTAGCTAGCCCTGTCCAGCCTAAGAGGCTCAAAATAAGGACCATATCCCAGACATCATTCCCAAAGAAAATGGAGAGACTAATGATAAGCATAAGAGCAGGGAAGGTATTTAATACCTCTATCAGCTTAAGAATGAGGAAGTCCAGGCTGATCCTGATGCTAGGTTGGAAGAAAGAGAATGGAATTCTCTTGAACACCTTTTTACCTATCCACCATATCCCTATGATCAGACAAGTGATAAGTAGCTTACTCGCTGTTTCTTGTAAAGAAGAGGGAAGGTGCTGCCTGCTGTAGAAGGTCCAGAAATACACCCCTAATAGCCCGAGTATAATCCATCCGAAATCCCATAGGGAGGAGTGGAAGGGCTTATTTTTAAAATAAACGGCTAACCCTCCTATCAGGGAAGCCAGCACAAGAGACAGAAAGCCAGCACCCAATACGATTATGAGGCTATTTCTACTCCCGTATAGGATACTCGCCAGCAGGTCAACTCCCAGACTGCTTCCCAGCCAGTGCCTGCTTAGCAGGGGAGGATCAGCAAGCTTGGAAAAGGTGGGGTTTGGATGCAGAGGAGGATAGGCAGCTGGAATCCTCTCCGTGTTAGAGGTATGAGAATAAGGAACTATTGGCCATATATAGCTTCCATCCTGAAAAGCTGACCAATCATAGCTGCCTAAGGTAAAAAATGTTTTGTCTTCCTTCTCTTCTACCAGCTGATCAGCATAGGTAGGGGAAAGAAGAGGGGAAAAGCTATGTTCTTTGGTATGAACCCATAGGGGAATATCATTGGCTATGATAGGTAGGAAAAGCAGGAGAAGACAGAGTAGCCCAAGGGATAGCATGGCCAGGTTACGCCAAATCCATTTGAGGAGCTTTATCAGGGAGGTGGGTGTGGGGGAGCTGCTCATAGGCTATAAATCAAATCTTACTCTAGGGTCTACCCACATGCTAATGAGGTCACTAATTAAATACCCCAATAGGGTAAGTGTAGCTGAAAGGACAAGTATGCCTAAAAGTACAGGTACATCAAATTCAAATACGGCCCTCAGGGTCTCTTCTCCCATGCCATTAATAGAAAATATACGTTCTAGTATCACAGAACCACTTACAAGAGAAGGAATAAAAGCCCCTGAAACGGTAATAACTGGCAGTAGTGCATTCTTCAAAGCATATTTCCAGATTAGCTTTTTATTGGGAACGCCTCTCACTTTAGCTGACAGTAGAAATTCTTGTGATAACACATCTAACAGGCTAGCACGTACCATTCTGCTGAGGTAAATGATATACCCATAGGAGTAGGCAAATAAGGGAATAGCCATGAAGGGAATCATTCTCAGGATAAGATGAAACATACTTTCCCCCTCCACAGGTACTGCATTAGCATATTCACTATTAGAAAGATGGAGAAAGTCTGGATTGGTGAAAAGTTTCAACATGATAATGGCTAACCAAAACCTGGGAACTCCATCAAGAAAAAATAGGAGGTTTCTTAGTCCTTTATCTTTCCAGCTATTGGCTTTTAGGGCCATCCATACCCCTAAGGGAATACTAACTACCAAGGCTATCAGGATACTTAGCAGGGAGATACTTAGGGTCCATGGCATATAATAGCCTAGTCTTTCTGTAACGCTAGTGATGCTGGAGCTTTTATATGATTTTCCCCAGTCAAATCCACTCAAAATACTCCCTAGCCAGAGGTGATATCTATTGTTGAGCCCATGAGATAGAATGGTGGGGATACCTGCTTTCCAAGGGGCAGAAGTGCTATAAATATCTTCATAAGCCGAGAGAACAGGTTGAGCCTGCTCAGCTGATATGGTAGCTAACTTATTCAGGCTGTAGGAGATAGACTGGAACGGACGCTGCCTGAGTAGGCGTAACTCTATCAAAAAGGCTGAACTGGAATCTTGCCCTTGAAGCTGGTCTTCCAGGTCTATAATGGTATCTCGAAATCTTTTTACGGCAGCCCCCTGTCCGCTGGCCAGACATAGCTTTCTAAACATTCTTCTTTCAGTGGGAGAAGAAATGTGGGCAGGGCCACCTTTTTCAGCCAGGCTCCTAATCTCGAAGTAAAATAGGGGGATATTCAGCTTGTAATAATCCACTAATGCCTTCTGTTTTCGAATATTGACCTTGTTATCTTCTGATTCTGGGGTGAGTTCCTCATTCAGGAGCCTTTCATTAGACAGCGGAAACAGAGCAGAATACCCAAAGCCTAATAGGGTAATGAGGAAGAGGAGAGGAATAAGCCCTAAGAGTCGTATGGCCAGATACTTAAGCAATTCAGGATGAGTTGGAAGTGAATAAGTAAGGTAAGCCTATTTTTCTACAATAAGAATGGGCCATCCAACGGACAGCCCATTCTTATCCTATATGTTACTTTCTAAACCTCCGTTTCAGATACCACGCTAGACTTCAGGTAGTCTGCATTCATCTTGGCTATGTTAGTGATAGAGATCCCCTTGGGACACTGGACTTCACACGCGCCTGTATTAGTACAGTTCCCAAACCCGGCTTCATCCATGGTCTGTACCATTTTTTGAACTCTCCGCATTTGTTCGGGCTTACCTTGTGGAAGGGTTCCCAGGTGGACTACTTTGGCAGATGTAAACAGCATGGCAGAAGCATTTTTACAAGATGCTACACAAGCCCCGCAGCCTATACATTCCGCTGCATTCATAGCTTCATTAGCTATATCCTTGCTAACGGGAATTTCATTGGCGTCCTGGGCATTACCTGTATTTACGGAAATGAATCCTCCTGCCTGGATAATATTATCAAAAGCCGTCCTGTCTACCATCAGGTCTTTAATGACAGGGAAAGCAGAAGCTCTCCAAGGCTCTATATAGATAGTATCTCCATCATTAAAGCTTCTCATGTGAAGCTGGCAGGTAGTGGTTCTTCTGTGAGGTCCGTGTGCCTGTCCATTAATCATCATACCACAAGACCCACAAATACCTTCTCTACAGTCATGGTCAAAAGCTATCGGTTCCTCCCCTCCTTTGATAAGTTGCTCGTTTAGCATGTCCATCATTTCCAGAAAGGACATGTCCGGACTCACATCATTTACCTTATAGTCCTTCATTTTTCCCTTAGCCTTCGGATTACTTTGGCGCCAAACTTTAAGGGTTAAATTCATATGTTCAGCCATAATAATATCTTTGTCGGTCTTACTTGTAACTTCTGGTTTTTAGCTCCACAAATTCAAATTCCAACTCCTCTTTATGCATTACCTCATCTTTATTGAATCCTTGGTATTCCCAGGCTGCTGAATAGGCAAAGTCCTGGTCATTTCTGAGTGCTTCCCCCTCTGGAGTCTGATGTTCTTCCCTAAGGTGGCATCCACAGGATTCCTCTCTTTGAAGTGCATCATCTACCATGAGTTCTCCCAGTTCCATGAAGTCAGCCACTCTCCAGGCTTTCTGTAGCTCTGGATTGTATTCATTATCACTACCAGGTACGGTAACATTCTCCCAGTAGTCAGCTCTCAAATCCTGAATCAGTTTTTTGGCCTTTTTCAATCCTTCTGCATTACGGGTAATGCCACAGTAGTCCCACATGATTTTCCCTAGCTGCTGGTGGAAGGTATCTACAGAACGAGGATCACTTCCTTTGTTTGTAAGGTATCTATTGGTCTCTTCATTTACAGATTCCTCACACTCCTTGAAAGCAGGGTTATCAGTAGTTACGTGATCATTCAATGGCTGAGATGCCAAATAGTCTCCTACTGTGAATGGAATTACAAAGTACCCATCTGCTAATCCCTGCATGAGGGCAGAGGCTCCCAGGCGGTTAGCTCCATGGTCAGAGTAATTAGCTTCTCCCAGGCAGAACAGACCAGGAATATTGGTCATCAGATTATAATCTACCCAAAGGCCACCCATGCTGTAGTGGACGGCAGGAAATATTCTCATAGGAGTAGAGTAGGGATCATCATCTGTAATCCGCTGATACATTTCAAAGAGGTTACCATACTTGGCTTCCACTGTGTCTTTCCCCATTCTATTAATGGCATCCCTGAAGTCCAGGTATACAGCGTTTCCATTAGGAGTTACGCTTCTGCCTTCATCAGTTACTATTTTCGCATTACGAGAAGCCACGTCTCTAGGAACCAGATTCCCAAAGGAGGGGTACTTTCTTTCCAGGTAGTAGTCTCTGTCATCATCAGGGATTTCATTAGCAGGTCTGAAGTCTCCCTGCTTCTTAGGGACCCACACTCTACCGTCATTTCTTAAGCTCTCACTCATGAGGGTCAGCTTTGACTGGTAGTGTCCACTGACTGGAATACAGGTAGGGTGTATCTGCACAAAGGCAGGATTTGCAAACAGTGCTCCTTTTCTATGTACTCGCCAAGCGGCAGAGCCGTTAGAGTTCATCGCATTGGTGGAGAGAAAGTAGACGTTTCCATACCCGCCTGTTGCCAAAATGACGGCATCTGCAGCATGTTTTTCAAGTTCACCTGTTAGGAGATTCTTGCATATGATGCCTTTAGCATGTCCATCTACCAGTACCAACTCCAGCATTTCTCTTCTGGTGAGGGACTCTACTTTTCCTAATCCTATTTGACGACTTAAGGCACTGTAAGCACCCAGTAAGAGCTGCTGTCCTGTTTGGCCTCTGGCATAGAAGGTTCTGGAAACTTGTGCCCCCCCGAAGGAGCGGTTGTCCAGGTATCCACCGTATTCCCTCGCAAAAGGTACGCCCTGGGCTACGCATTGGTCTATGATATTAACACTTACCTGTGCCAGACGGTATACGTTCGCTTCTCTTGACCTGTAGTCTCCCCCTTTAATGGTATCATAGAATAAGCGGTAAATGCTATCACCGTCATTCTGATAATTTTTAGCTGCATTAATTCCTCCCTGAGCAGCTATGCTGTGGGCTCTTCTGGGGCTGTCTTGAAAGCATAGGGTAGTTACCTGATAGCCTAACTCTGCTAGGGAGGCAGCAGCAGAGGCACCTGCCAGACCAGTACCCACCACTATAACTTTAAATTTTCTCTTATTAGCTGGGTTAACCAGTTTTATATTGAATTTGTGATTATCCCATTTCTCTGCTAGTGGGCCAGAAGGAATTTTTGAATCTAATTTCATAATCTATCTTCTTCGAAAGAATTAATTCATGAGGAATAAGAATACCGGCATAGAGGCGAAAGCGATAGGAACAGCTATAGAAATTACTGCACCAGCTATTTTAACTAACGGAGTATATTTCCTATGGACTAGTCCTATCGTTTTGAAGGCACTCTGGAATCCATGATTTAAGTGCATCCCCAATAATACCATGGCGAGTACGTAAAAGAGGGAGATGTACCACTTCCCAAAAGAGAACTTAGTAACCTCATACATAGAAATACCCCTCACTTCTGTTATACCTGCATTTTTTAGCAATAGATATGTCTCCTTGGTTAGGTAGTCTCCTTGTTTGACTGCTATCTCTCCGAACTCATCCTGGACAGCAGTAACCTCTGTAACCTTCCAGCTCTCAAGGTACGCTCGTTCTGAACTGATCATATCCCCTTCACCGAATTTGTAGTAGCCCCAGAACATGATAAGGTGTATGACTAGAAATAAAAGTATGATTGTTCCTGTCCAGCCCATATTCCGGGAAAACCAACTACTGCTTTCATTTTGGTTCCCTTTGTAAGCATACTTTACGGGCCTGGCCTTTGTATTTTGGCGTGATAGAATGGCGGCATAAATAACGTGAAAAATGAAACCCGCGAAGAGTACCCACTCCAGGGTTTTTATGACTGGATTAGTGGTCATAAACTTCGTGTACTGATTGAATGCAAGACCTGCATCACTTTTAAATAGTAAAAGGTTTCCACTCATATGTACAAACAAGAAGGATACTAAAAAGAGGCCCGACAGCCCCATAACTAGTTTTCTTCCTATTGAATTTGAAAATACGGTAGTCGCAGAACTCATCTTATTCTTAAGGTTTAGTATAACCGATCAAAATTATTTCGGATGATACCCAAAGTCAAGCTACAATTTTAGTAAAACTCAGTTTAGAATAATTCTACACAAATATAAACACATATATATATGATTTGTTTAATATAATTATTTTAAATGGTTTTAATCTTGGGTTTTACCTTACAATTTAAAAATGGACAAAATCTTGTATTAAAGAAGCACATTTCAAGCTTTTCTTATCCCAAATGGGCCAGATTCTACTAGAAATTAGGTAGCCCTAATTTGGTATTGGAAAGCCCTTCAGATACCTTTGTTCAGGTAAGGAAATTACAAATAAGTAAAGAATCTAGATAGACCATCACATATATATTTTCATCATTTATGGCTTCAACAAAATACGATCTTACGGTTATTGGTTCTGGGCCTGGTGGATATACTGCCGCCATCCGCTGTGCTCAATTGGGAATGAAAACTGCCATTATAGAAAAAGATTCTACTCTGGGAGGTACCTGTCTAAATGTAGGCTGTATTCCTTCCAAGGCACTCCTGGACTCTTCCGAGCATTTCTTTGCAGCTAAACACCAGTTTGAGGAGCACGGCATTAAGGTAGGAAGCCTAAAGGTAGATCTGGAACAAATGATCAAAAGAAAGGCAGAGGTAGTTTCCCAAACTACCGGTGGAGTAGCCTTTCTCATGAAGAAAAATAAAATAGATGTATACAATGGCATAGGGAGCTTTATAGATAAGAATACCCTAAAGGTGGAAAAAGATGATGGCACCTCTGAAGAAATCCAATCTGAGAAGGTAATTATAGCTACTGGTTCTGAGGCTTTCGTACTGCCTGGGATGGAGATAGATGGAAAGCATCTCATCACCTCCACAGAAGCATTAGAATTGACTACTCTTCCCAAGCATATGATTGTGATTGGGGGAGGGGTAATAGCCTCTGAGTTAGCTTCTGTGTTTGGTAGACTAGGGTCTAAGATTACTGTCCTGGAAATGGCTGATAAGTTAATTCCAGGCATGGATTCTTCCCTGGGGAAGGAACTAGCGAAGGTTTTAAAGAAAGAACTAGACTATACCGTACACTTTAACCATAAAGTGAGTGGAGCCAAGGTCAGCAGGGGGAAGGTCACGGTTACGGCGGAAAATAAGGCAGGAGAAACGGTGGAGTTTAAAGGGGATGTATGTCTGGTAGCTGTAGGAAGAAGGCCTTACACAGATAAACTGGGACTTGAACATATAGGGATAGAAACAGACAGAGGAAGAATTCCTGTTAATAATCATCTGGAAACTTCTATTCCTGGCGTGTATGCCATAGGAGATGTGGTAAGAGGGGCTATGCTGGCACATAAGGCCTCTGAGGAAGGGGTCTTTGTAGCAGAGGTGATAGCAGGCCAACATCCGCATATTAACTATAGGGCTATTCCTAACGTAGTATATACTTGGCCAGAAGTGGCTGGGGTAGGATATACGGAAGATGAGTTAAAAGCAGAGAAAATTCCTTATAAATCTGGTAGCTTTCCCTTCAAGGCTTCAGGAAGAGCGCGTGCCAGCATGGATACTTCCGGTTTTGTGAAAATTCTTTCTCATAAGGAAACAGATGAACTATTAGGAATGCACATCATAGGCCCAAGGGCAGCTGATATGATAAATGAGGGCGTAATGGGGCTGGAATTTAGGGCTTCAGCTGAAGACCTAGGCGTATTCTCACATCCACATCCTACTTTTTCTGAAGCTATAAAAGAGGCAGCATTGGGTGCTACGGGTAACAGAATGATTAACATTTAATATGGCTGACAAGGCAACGAATCAAGGTAACTGGATGGATCGTCAACTGGTGGGACGGCTTCTACAATACGTGAAACCCTACCGCAAATTTTTCTTCCTCGCGGTAACTCTCACTATTTCTCTGGCCATTCTCTCTCCATTGAGGCCTTATTTGATTGCCTACATCCTGGATAATCCGGTAGCCAACGCTGACGTAGGCCAGCTACAGTTTTGGGTGAGCATGGTATTGGGCCTGCTGATAGTAGAAGCCTTCATCATGTATGGAAATACTTTTCTGACTAACTGGTTAGGCCAGAGTATCATTAAGGACATACGGAACCAGGTGTTTCAACACATTCTTAAGCTCCGACTTCAGTTTTTTGATAAAACGCCTATAGGTACGCTACAGACTAGGACCATCAATGATATAGAGACCTTAAATGATGTCTTTTCTTCGGGCCTGGTCAGAATCCTGGGGGATCTATTACAGCTAGTAGCTATTTTTGTGATGATGTTAATTACCAGCTGGAAAATGACATTGGTAGTTCTCATTACTATCCCTCTACTCTTGTATGCTACCTATGTATTTAAAAATAAAGTGAAGGCCTCTTTCCAACGCGTACGTTCTGCGGTGAGTGAAATGAATGCCTTTCTGCAAGAGCATATCACCGGGATGCAGATTGTACATATTTTTCACAGAGAGAAGGTGGAAATGGGCAGATTTGATGCCATCAACCAAAAGCTAAAAAAGGCCAACCTTAATTCTGTGCTCTACTACAGTGTATTCTTTCCAGCAGTTGAAATTATTAGCGCTTTGGGCCTGGCTATCCTGGTCTGGTATGGAGCTAATGCCGTAGTGAGTGAGGTATTGACCTTCGGTATACTTGTAGCCTTCATCATGTACATACAGATGTTTTTTAGGCCTCTCAGAATGCTGGCAGATCAGTTTAATACCCTTCAGCTAGGGATGGTGAGTGGAGAAAGAATCTTCAAAATACTGGATACCCATCACTTCATTC
Organism: Bacteroidota bacterium; assembly: GCA_039026975.1. GTDB lineage: Bacteria > Bacteroidota > Bacteroidia > J057 > J057 > JBCBKZ01. Next base: position 20,631 of record JBCCLI010000048.1, read on the forward strand.
CTGATGAAGGTCAAAAGTCCTCCGCAAAAAAGCCCTCTTTACATGGTGTTCATGGGCCTGAAGATGTTCATATTAGATTTAAGAATGTCTCATTTGCCTACAATGAACCTGAGTGGGTGTTAAAAGATGTGGACTTTGAAGTTAACCCAGGAGAGAAGATTGCGCTGGTAGGGGCCACAGGGTCTGGAAAGACTACTATTATAAATCTGCTAAGCAGATTTTATGATATCCAAAAAGGGGATATCTTGTTAAATGATGAGAATATCAGATCCTACAGCCTGGATTATCTTCGCGGGCTAATAGGAGTAGTATTGCAAGATGTATTTCTGTTCTCAGGGAGTATTTACGATAATATCACTCTCAACAATGCTGATATTCCACTAGCGCAAGTGATAGAATCAGCTAAGCAGGTGGGTGCTCATTCCTTTATTCAGAATCTTCCTGGCCAGTACCACTACAACGTACGGGAAAGAGGAGCTACCCTTTCTCTTGGACAGCGCCAACTTATAGCCTTTGCGAGAGTGATGACCTATAATCCCAGTATCCTGGTGTTGGATGAGGCTACTGCTAACATAGATACAGAATCAGAGGAAATCATCCAGCAAGCTATAGAAACCGTTATGGCAGGGAGAACCTCCCTCATTATCGCTCACCGTCTCTCAACCATTCAAAAAGCGGATAAGATTATTGTGTTGAAGAAAGGAAGGATCATAGAAAATGGTTCGCATAAGGAACTTCTAAAGCAGGAAGGGGCTTATTATGACCTCCACCAAAAGCAGTTTGCCGTTAGTTAGGGACCTCTTCACCCATTTATAGCCTATAACCCTTTTGAAAGGCATTCAGTAGTGGTAACCAGAAGTTGCCTCTCCTAGCTTTGGCCTGGGGACATACATATACCATACTTTCCATTCAGCTGAGGACTAGCGGAAATACCCCTTCAGCTGCCCATATGTTAAGGTTTCTTAACGGTTAACCCTACTTTACGCTCCCAGTAAACACGCTTATTGAAAAAACGGACACGCTTGATCAAAGCAGCTTGTTTGGTGAATCCTTTGGGTGCTGGGGGAGTATACTCTAGTGTAAGTTGATTAGAAAATAGAAAAAACAACATAAACCTCAGTCCTTGCAAAAAATAGTTTGTGGTTTTCCGAATCGTTCTTTTTAGCCAGGTCAGCATTTAGTGATAGTTTGACGTGTGTGCAGCCAGCAGTAATCCTGCTGGCTGTTTTTATGGCATTTCAGTAAATGACTGGTGAAAATCAACAATTCTACGTAGATTGAGTATATAGGAATATAGGTATCTATATATTTGGAAAGCAGATTTAACATATCATTCCTGGAAACCTCCACTGAGGTACTTAGGGCTATTGCACACCCTATTAGGATTGGAATTATTGATCTTTTGAGTGAGGAAAAACTATCTGTAACAGAAATTCACCAAAAACTTAAGATAGAGCAGGCCATAGCCTCTCACCACCTACGCATTCTCAAGGACAAGAAAATTCTCTCTTCCCAAAGAGAGGGAAAGAATACGTTCTATTCGTTACGGGCTGCAGAATTTGCTTCCATCATCGGCGCCCTGGAAAGCTTACTTCCCTGATAACTTTACATAAAGATGTAAATCTATAATCTTACCGTCTTTGACAGCAGCTTCTTTTTTTACGCTTTCTTTATGGTAACCGCACTTTTCCAGTACCCGCATGGAAGCAGGATTATATTCAAATACCCCTGCCTCTAGTCTATGTAGCCCCAACTTCTGGAAGCCATAGTCAGTCATCAGGGAAACGGCTACAGGCATAATACCTTTACCCCAGAAGGGTTCTCCTATCCAGTAGCCTATTTCTGCTGTAAGTTTATATACATCTTCCCTGGGATGTATAGAAATGATCCCACAGAATTCTCCCTGGAAATGAATCCCGAAGTATAAAGTAGGTTCATCCTCCTCCTTGCCATCTAAGAAGAAATCAGCATGTTCCAGTCCATACGGATGAGGAAACCCATCTGTGAGGTTAAGCCAGATTTTTTTATTATTGGCTAGTTCTACTAATACTTCTCTATGGGCTAGTGTCAGCTTCCGTAAGCTTATTTCTCCTTGCGTGAGCATAGCTGTTTTTCCATTAAATGACTTGAGAATACAAAAAGATGTGTAGTTTCCCTTATGCAATATATGCAAGTGGGAAACTCAGACCTCGTGGTGAGTCGCATAAGCTTAGGGTGTATGTCCATGGGACTAGACCATCAGGAAAACATCCGCCTTATTCACCATGCCCTAGCTGAAGGAATAAATCTCCTAGACACAGCTGACCTATATGATAAAGGCATAAATGAAGAAAGTGTTGGAAAAGCCATCCAGGGAAGAAGAGATAAGGTGTTCATAGCTACCAAAGTGGGTAATCAATGGCGGGCAGATGGTTCCGGCTGGGACTGGAATCCTACCAAGGCTTACATTAAGCAGGCAGTACATCAGAGCTTGAACCGCCTACAAACAGACTATATAGACTTGTACCAACTTCATGGAGGGACACTGGAAGACCCAACTGATGAAACCATAGAAGCCTTTGAGGAATTGAAGCAGGAGGGACACATTAGGTATTATGGGATTTCTTCTATTAGGCCTAATGTCATCCATAGATGGTTGCAAGAGTCCAACTTGACCAGCGTCATGTCTCAGTACAGTTTGCTAGATAGAAGGCCAGAGGAACAGACTTTTGACTGGATAGGGGAAGCAGGCGTAGGGGTCTTGGTGAGAGGAGCTGTAGCCAAGGGCTTGTTAGCCGGAAAACCATCAAGGGAGTATATGGGCTATTCTCACCAACAAGTAGCCATGGTACAGAAAAAGCTGCAAGCGGTAGGTAGATCTGCCGCACATCTGGCCATCCAATACTGCTTACAAAATCCCGCAGTAAGCACCCTGGTCATGGGAGCCAGTACTACAGAACAAATCAGTGAGAATGTGAAAGCCCTGGATATGGCCCCCCTGCCAGATGAAGTCTGGAAGGAGATCAGTACTATCCTATCCCCTCAAACATATGAGAACCATAGGGTATAGGCATTTTCCAGGACTTAAATACTTTACCCCATAGCAGCTTACCATAGCATAATGAGAATTGATAAGTAGGGGCTTGTCAAGAATGTTGATGTAGACCCCGAATGGTATACTTCCTAAAGCTACTCTACTGGAAGAGAAATGATAAACTCACTTCCTTTTCCTTTCTCACTTTTGACCTCTATGGAGCCTTGATGCTGTTGGATGATGCCATAGGCTATGGACATGCCCAGACCTGTTCCCTTACCTACTTCTTTGGTGGTAAAAAAGGGATCAAACAAGTGTTCCCGCTCGTGTGGAGTCATTCCTATGCCTGTATCTCTAAAAGATACATTGATCAGCTGCTTATCCTCACCCTTCCAATTGGTCTGGATAAATATTTCTCCTTCTTCTCCTGTAGCGTCCAAAGCATTGGTGAGAATATTCATAAATACCTGATTGAGCTTTCCAGGATAACAGGAAATAGCTGGCAGATCCCCGTACTGTTTGTGTATGTGTAAGGTGGATGGAATCCTGTGAGTCAGGAGGGTGAGGGTAGATTCAATACCTTGGTGTACATCTGTCACTTTTTTGTCATCCTCATCCAGGCGTGAGAAATTCCTTAGCCCCTTAACAATATCCTTAGTACGACCGGCTCCCTCTTCTATACCTGCCAGTAGTTCATATACCTCCTCAAAGGTCTCCTGGATCTCTTCCGGCCTTACTCCTTGGCAGTTCTTGACAATCCACTGATCAATTTCTTGTATATCCCTTTTCATGGGAGAAACATTCCCTGAAACAAAATTGATAGGATTATTGATCTCATGGGCTATTCCCGCAGTAAGTTGACCTAAGGAAGCCATCTTTTCAGCTTGAACCAGCTGT
>JBCCLI010000049.1:0-24490 GCA_039026975.1 Bacteroidota bacterium
GCCAGTAAGGTTAAGAGGGTCTCTGAGGTTTGATAAAAACTCTAACTTTAAAGCTAGAATTACCCCCCGTATAGCAGCTGTACTTTCCCTGGGAGAAAGTAGGCAGCATAATGTGAGATTAAGTTACCAAACAGGATTCAGAAACCCTGCTTCCCAAGAATCCTACATAGCCTTGGACATAGGAGAGGCCATCATTCTGGGGGGAACAGATGATAATTTGGAGAATTATACCTACCAGAATGCGGATGGGGTAGTGCTGGATGGAATCGTTATCAGGGAAGGCCTGGTAACCATTCCTTCTTTTCAGGCTTTTGTGGTAAGTGGAGGGGATAACCCTGGCTTGCTGGTACCCACTTCTCTGGAGCCCCTCAGGCAGGAGCAGATTTCCACCATAGAATTTGGCTATAAAGGACTGATAGAAGATCAGTTCTTCCTGGATATGAATCTGTACTACAGTACCTATCAAGATTTAGTTACCAGAAGAAATGCGTTTAGTCCCTCAGCTGGAAGGGTATTCTCCCTGTATGCCAATGTACCTGAAAGGGTCACCTCTACAGGTTTTGGAGTAGGAATAGAGTGGTCTGCCCCACTAGGATACAGAGTAGGGACTTCTTACATGTATGCTGAGTATAACGCTGAAGAGGCCATCAGACAAAATCCAGAATTCCTGCCTGGCTTTAACCTTCCTAAGCACAGGTTTCACGCTAAGGTAGCCAATAGAAATGTAGCCGAGAATTTCGGATTTCAGGTTGACTATAGATGGTCTGATACTTATATGTGGCAATCCCCCTTTGGGGTGGGAAGTATAGCCAGCTTTCAGGTAGTAGATGCGGCTATTCACTACAAAATCGAAAATGTAAAATCTATTATCAAACTGGGGGCAACGAACCTTCTTGATAATAAATACCAGACCATGTATGGGGGTCCATTTATCGGACGGCAATACTATGTAAGCATCATGTTTGATGAATTCCTGAGATAGAACAGGAAGGAAAAGGAGTTAATTCTCAAAGAAAAATGTAAGCTGTTTTAACGGCTTAGGCGGCTGAAGGGCTTTTTTAACCTTGCGGACTGTATTTACAGAAACCCCACACTCTGCAGATACTTGCCGCAAGCTTAGCCCCTTCTTTAGCACCGTTACTACCTCCGGGTATTTTTCTATCACCTGTTTACGGGTCTCTGTAGAGCCCACGGGCCTGCCTATATGTCTGCCGTCAGATTTGGCCAGCTGTTGACCTCTTCTCACCCGTAAGCTTTTAATTTCCTTTTCTTGCTGCACAAAGCCCTGAAGAAGGTTGTAAATAGGATAAAAGTCAGGATGGAGTTGACCGCTTTCTTCCAGGGTTTGGAATCCCAAATCATGTATATAAAGGGAAACCTGATATTCATGAAATAAGTCCAGCCATTTCATGATGTCATGGGGCCTCCTTCCCATCTGGGTAAGCTGATTAATCATAAGGAGTTGGTACTTGCCCTCACTGGCAGCTTTGAGGAGAGACTGTAAGCCTTCAGATCTTCCCGTATGCGTTTCCCATGATTCTTCTATGACACTGACTACCTCATAGCCCTTCCTGACAGCTAACCTTTCCAGAAGCTCTGCTTGTAGGGCTTGTTCCCCTTTATCGAGGATAGTCTTACAATAAATAGCTGCTTTCATAGTAAATGACATCCTGCCTGAAGATACGTCTTCAGAAGTTTGTATCAAACTAAGTGGGTCTTTTTTTGATACGGAATCAGAATTCCTTCAGGTCCATTTGCGGTAAATTCACAACTTTCTCGTATGTTACAGGTATAAGAAATAAAAATTGTTGTGAGAATTCTTCCCTGGTTTTTAGCCCTCATAGGATTTGGATTAGCTGGTGGCCTCTATTATCTGAACCAACTCAGCCTACTTCCTGAAGAAACACCTGTAGTTACCCATACAGTTGTGTTAGAAAGGATTGAGGGGTTAGGTAAGTTGGAACTACTGAAGTATCAGTTTTCAGATGTGGTTTCTCATGAGATTATGAGAGAGTGGCTTCCTGACCCTAAGGTAGTGCTGCTGGTACAAGGAGAAACGGTAGCATGTGTGGATTTTACCCGCATAGATAGCAGCTCAGTGCTAGTAGATGGGGATACGCTTCTGGTAACCCTGCCTGATCCTGAGATCTGCTACCATAAAATAGACCATCAAAAGTCTAAAATCTACGAGACAGAGTATACCTTTTTCTATGAAGGAGAATTAGTAGATGCTGCCTATAAACAGGCAGAAAATCAAGTCTTACAATCGGCTCTGGATTCCGGTATTTTAGACCAGAGTAGAGGACAAGCAGAGAAGGTGATTATTCCCATGCTTAGAACCCTCACCGGAAAGCATATAGACTTAAGATTTCAGTCGGAAATAGGCCTTTCTCAAGAAGAAAAAATCCGGTACTAGGGATAGCTATTTCTGTTACCCTAGAAGGTGACTTGTGCTTTGACCATTTCTTCTCCGCGCTTTACCTGTACTTCTACCGTATCTCCCTTTTTATGCGCTGCTAAGGCATCCATATAGGTATAGATATCAGTCACCTCCATATGGCCCAGTTTAGTTACTATATCACCATCTTTGAGGCCTGCTCTTTCTGCGGGACGGTCAGACAATACAGCATCTATCTTCATACCATCTCCACTGTAGGCATAATTAGGCATGACGCCCAGGGTAACCTTAAACTTGGGGCTACTTTTCTTCTCATCCTTTGTCTTTTGAAAACTCAGCTCTTCTCCCTCCAGGTCTATAACCAGATCTGTAATCCAGTCTGCTATAAGTTCTATGCCTGCATAGTTTATGAGGTGGCTGTCATCTGCTGGCTTGTGGTACTCTGCATGACCTCCCGTAAAGAAGTGGATGACGGGAATATCCTGCAGATAAAAAGAGGTATGGTCTGATGGACCTATCCCTGAGGCAGAGAATTTCATCTTCAACCTATCCTTATTTACTTCATTGAGAACGTCTTCCCACTGAATGGCGGTGCCTGTTCCGCTAAGAGAAACTTCCTTTTCCTCATTTAGCCTACCCACCATATCCAGGTTGAGCATGTACCTGATAGTGGAAATGGGGACGGTTGGATTTTCAGCAAAATACTTAGAACCAAACAACCCTAGTTCTTCTCCAGAAAAGGCAATGAATAAAAGGTTGCTGTTTATGCCTTCTGCTCCTGATAGTCTTTCCGCAATGGCCAGTAGGCCAGCTACTCCACTGGCATTGTCATCTGCCCCGTTATGGATAGCACTATCTTCAGGAGCTAATGACCCGAACCCACCATATCCTATGTGGTCAAAATGAGCACCAATAATCACTGTCTTATCCGCCCCTTTATCTATCCAGCCTACCACATTTCTGGCTTTTAACTTTTCCTTATCCTCATCTTTAAGATGGGGGTTTGCACTAAATAAAAAATCGAAAGGCTGCTCCCATCCGCCCTCATCTCCTTTAGGGCTAAGGCCCATCTCCTTCATGCGTTCCTGAATATAAACAGCCGCCAACTGCTCACCTTGGGATCCCGCCTGTCTCCCTTCCATTAGGTCTGAAGAAAGGAATGCTAAATCTTTCTGAATCTGGCTAATCTCCTGTCCCCAACCTACTATAGGAAGACAGCTAAGGCATATATAGAAAGCTAAATTTCTCATACATATATAGGGTTAACTATTTATCAAAGATAATAGGAAATCCCCATCGCACAATGTTAGCTTACTCGCTTTCCTGATAGATCTCATGCTCGGGATTTCCACCTGACTGAATGTAAGCCATCAGGTTTATAACTTCCTTTTCATTAAGTCTGTTCAACATTCCTGGAGGCATGGGAGAAACAGCAGACTTATCTTTGGTTTGCACCATTGTAAGGGCTACAGTTTCTACTATAGAGGGATCATACGGATTTGTATTGAGGGTGATGCTATCAGCCGTTTCATCCATGAGCCTTCCTATTAGCTTCTTTCCATTAGTGAGGCTCAACATGGTAGAAGCATATTGGTCAGATACGTCCAGGCTAGGAGAAATAATGGCATCCATCAGGGTCCAGGTATTAAACCTGCTATGTGCCTGGGATAGGTCAGGCCCCATATTTCCTCCTTTTCCATTCATTTGATGGCAGGCGGCGCATAGCGCAGCTTCATACATCTCTTTTCCATGTTCATAGTCTGGAGTTTCTGTATCCTCATCCCAAATCAGGGACAACACTTCCTGTTTATTCCAATCATTTCCCGGTCCTTTTGGCTGTGGGAGATTACTTAGGTCTATGCCAGTATCCCAGCTTTCTGCCAGGCTCCCCAGTTCTGCCTTTTGTTCATCTGTTAACCCGTTGAGGGAGCTAAGCCTGATTTTATCTATAAAGCCTCTGTAACTCATCCCACCCGTTTTAGCGGTAGCCTCAAACAGCCAATTAAAGTAGCGTGCTAACTGGGCAGTATTCCAGTTGTTCTTAATCTGGCTTAGATAGAAGGCGTAGGAAACATGTTCAGTAGGAGGGAAGTTTTTAAGCATATTCTCTATGTCCGGTCCATACTGCTCGCTCCTGCTGGTAATACTTTCGCCTATATATACCTGCTGAGCCTGGGTATTTCCTTCTCCATCCATGAGATCCAGGATTCTTTCCTGTATGTTAGTTGTTTCCAGGTACACCAGGAGTTTGGCCAGTTCCTGGTTAAGGGTTTCCTCCCGGTTAGGAAAAGCAGGGGATAACTGCTTCTGAAAACCTGCCTTCTGAATGGCTGTAGGTGCTCCCAGTCTTATGCTTACCAACTCTACCGCTCGTAAGTAGCTGACTTTCTCTGTATAGGAGAGTGTCTGGAAGGAAATGCGACTCAGTTTAGCAAAGGCCAGATCTTTGGCAGAGGTCTGTTCTTGATGGGCAAGCGCTATACTGGCAGCTATAAGTAGATTGGGCTGGGTTTCCTGCTGGAAGTTTTCCTCCCACCACAGGTAAGGGTGGTGTTCTAAGCCTGTCTGAGCGGTATATCGTATAAATCTGTCAGGATGGCCCAGGGCATCCCATAGCAGCGGAATATTGCGCTTGGATGGGTGCAGGAAGGTCTGGCTTAGGGCCTCCCTTTGTGCACGTAATTGTCTGGCGTTATCATCAGCTATGAGACTCCCTATAATTGGCTGACTGGGTTCAGGGTAGCTGATTCTGTAAAGCCCTGAGACCCCTTTTCTCCCACCAGTAACCAGATACATAGCTCCATCCTTCCCAAAAACACCATCTGCTACCGGGAAAGGAACGCCTGAAATAAATTCTTCCTTACTTCCCTTATAGCTGCTTCCGCTGGGGGTAAGTCGAACATAATAAATGGTACCGAAACTCCAGTCAAACAGGAACATCCCCCCACGATAATGAGAAGGGAAATGGGACTGTTGACCGTAAAGTACACCTGTAGGAGAACCTTGTCCTATATTCACCACTGCAGGAAGGTTATCTTCATAATATGGCTTGAATTTTCCGGATCCTGTCCGCCACCCAAACTCACTTCCTGCTACTGCATGACAGAGTCTGATAGGCCTGTACCAGGGCATACCCATATCCCACTCCATATCTGAATCAAATACAAACAGTTCTCCATCTTGGTTAAATGCCATATCATAGGGATTCCTGTAGCCAGATGAAAAAAGGGTCCAGTGGCTACCGTTTTCATCGGTGGTAGCTACCCAGCCTCCGGGGGCCTTTCTGTTGGCTGCATGTCCTCTGGGGTCTTTCATGGCTGGAAATAGCTGATCCTCCTCCCAATTATGAGGTCTGAGATAGGTATCCATTTCAGGAAGGTCTGTATGGTTACCTCCTATCACATATAAACTTTGCTGGTCAGGCCCCAATATGACTGCATGTGGGCCATGTTCCCCTTCTCCTTCAAAGGATGCCAGCGTACTTATGGAATCAAACTGGTCATCCTGATCAGTATCCTGAAGCCTGTAGAGGCCACTTTTTCTTCCAGCTATCCCTTCTCTGGCATTGACAGATACATACAAGCTATTAAAAGCATACAGTAGCCCCTGCGCATGGCCTATTTCTACAGGCAGCTTTTCCACCCCCCTCCGGGACAGCTTACTCCCTACTTTGGGGGGCTGCATTCTATACAGATTTCCATACTGGTCTGAGGTAATGAGCCTGCCCTGATCATCTGTGGTGATAGATACCCAGGACCCCTGCTCATTCTCTGAAGGGGCATACAGTAGCTCCGCTACAAACCCCTGGGGCAATTGAAGGGCGGAAGCGGAAACAGGACTGGAGGTTTCTTTTTGAGACGTAGGCTGACAAGCGTATATGCCTACTAGTCCTAATGCCAGCAGATAAGAGGTGAGTTGTCGCAGCATAAGTAAAAAGTGTTGATAAGCTCTGGTAGCGTAAGTCTTGCACTGACGCTTTACATATAGAGAGCCTATATACTTTTACCTATACTTTTCAGGAAGATGATTAAGGCATATTATTCTGAGGAAAAGGAAATAGTGGGGAGTCCTATTCTCCATCAGGGGCCATACGGACTACTAATCCCTCCAGGGATTCTGTAATACTGATCTGACAGCAAAGCCTGCTTTTTTCTTCATCTACTTCTATTGCCATATCAAGGGCTTGATCTTCAGCATCTTCACGCGCCTTTAAGATATGATCACTTTCCACATACGCATGGCAGCTCGCGCATAATGCCATCCCTCCGCAAGTACCTTTCATAGGTAGTTCGTAGGCTTTTATGACTTCCATCAGGTTCATTCCCATATCAGTAGGAGCATCAATATTATGGGTTTGGCCCTCCTGGTCTATGACAGATATACTCACAAATTCCTTCTCTATTACTTGCTGATCGGTCTCCATGCGTTTAAAATCTCAGTTATCTACCCTAATGGGAATAGCTATTGTCATGTAAGCGAGTGATTTACGTAGGTATAGAAAAGTAACCTTTAATGGGTCCTGATGTTTATAAGTACAACTTTTTGAATACGTACTGAAACCCTTGCGGTTACCAGGTGCAGAGATTTTTTGGGTGGCTTTCCGACATAAAAAAAAGGATCCGCAGGGATCCTTTATATTATCATGTTATAAATCTTTATCTCACTACTATCTTTTGGGTTCTTGTGCCGCTTTCCGTTCTGAAGTGGATGAAGTAAATACCTGATCCCCAGTTGGACAGGTCTATATTCTCTTCTAGTCTTCCCGCTGATACTTTTACCTCCTGTCTGATCAGTTGCATTCCCACCAGATTAATCACACGCATATCTATAGATCCTACTGATAGACCGGTGGCTTCTATGCTTAACTTTCCATCTGTGCTAGGATTAGGGAAAACCCTCAGATTTACTGCCTGAACATCCTCTATATTAGTCGCTACAGAGTAAGTGATAACTAGCGTAGGCCTTCTATCCACATTAGCTGCTTCTCGTGATTCTAATTTCTTTGCAGTTTTTCTTTCCCCTTCATTCCCAAGGATTATCCATCCAAAATTGGTTTCTGGCATATCTAGCCAGTTTTGTACCTCTTCTGCCATGGTAGCATTGGCATAGCTGTAAGAACCTACCCCACTGATAGAAGTATTGGCTGACTGGGCAAGTACAAAGTCGCCGCCAGCATTTGTCCAGTTAGTATTGGGGGAGAATTGATGAATCCAGGTAGCATCATTTTCTTGTGCTATGGTCCCTTTACCTCCATTTACTCCTGCATCAGATCCTCCTTCTCCCCAATCACTGGTCATCAAATGTAAGGTGGATATCTGACTTCCAGATCCTGGTGCAGATCTTGAAACAAAGACATTTAGCGTAGCTGTTTCTATAGTGGCGCCTTCTGGTATTTCTGATAGATCGAAATGGACTAATGCTCTTCTGAGGAAATTGGTATTTCTATCAATTCTTCCTATAAATAGCTCAGCTCCTGATCCGTTACTAATAGTGCCTACACTTTCATACAGGCTATTGTCTCTATCTGCTACAATAGAGATGGTCTCTTGGGCAAAAGAGAATGAGACAGAAAACAAGAGGAGGGTAAAAATACCAACGAAATACCTATTAATGGGTAGTGTTTGTTTCATCAGTGTCTGCTTTTGGATATACATAGTACAAATCCATACCTGATATACCCTAAGCTGACCAAGTTGTTTTATGAATGAAACACATTTTTAGATTTTTCCTTCAAAAACCTTGTGTTTGTTATTTGATGATCAGCTTGCGAGTAAATTTATCACTTTCAGTAATAATTGACACAAAATATATGCCACTTGGTAAATTACCTATAGGTAAGCTGGTATTTAGTTCTCCACTAAAACTATTAGTTTCTGTTTCAAGAATAGTTTTACCTATTAAGTTCTTCAGCCTGAGCATGACTTTTTTCCTGTCCACTCCTTGACCTGTAATGTAGACTACATCATCAGAGACAGGATTAGGGAAAATGCGGACTTTTTCACTTAGGCTCTTAGCCTTAATGGAAGTGGAAGTCGCAAACTGTACAAATAGGAAAGGCCTGAATTCCTCTTCGGGATTCTCTCTGGAATTAAGTTTTCTCACACTTTGGTTTCTGGATTCGTCTCCTATGAGCATCCAGCTTATGCTTTCCTGATTATTAGCTACAGCAGCATTCATCTCATCTACCATAGCCTGGCTAGAAAAAATGATCTTCTCACTGCTCATGATAAGGGTATCAGTAGCGCTGGCTTCAACAGCAAAATCCCCACCGGGAGAATTCCAGGCTACTGAATCAAATTTAGCGAATAGCCAAGTGGCATCATCTGCTCTGGCGGTGTCTCCTAAGGATTCACTGGCTGGGGCATCAGATGACCCTTCCCCCCAGGGAGTGATTACTAGATGAAGGCTGACTGGAGCTGTAAAGTTATCGTTAGTCCTGTTTACATTAAACACCAGGGAAACACTATCTATCAGGGATCCCTCACTCAATTCTGTTAAGCTAAACTGAATTAAGCTGCGCCTAATACTCTCAGCGGGCTGGTTATTTCTCCCTACAAATAAGAAGTCTCCACTTCCATTGCTGATATTACCTTCTTCATTTTCATAGAGGGTATTATCCTGTTCTGCTTGGAGAGAAAGGGTAGTCTGACTAAAGGTTTGAGGAATACTTCCTATGAGGAGAATGAGACAGAGAATAAGAGGAATGGGTAGGTAAAGGTTTTTGTACATGTGTTATGATTAAATCCTTTGCATTATAGCCATATTTATTGAGGATTGTGTATATGATGGCCTGTATGGGAAATATTTTTTTCGGTTTTGTGAGTCGGGCTAGTAGAATGGGAGTCTGGTACGTTCATGTTCATCTGACTACCAGGAGTGATGTCATCAGATAGCAGGTGTATATTCCCGCTTAGCTGCGCTTGCGCATCCAGGGAGAATGCTCCTTTACTGGCTACTTGCTGCCCTTCTTTAAGTCCCGCAAGGACTTCATAGCTTGCCCCAATTTTCTCTCCCAGTAATATTTCTTGCAAGTAAAAACCAGACTGTGAGCCTGAGTCTTGTTTCAGGTATACTACAGCCCGTTCTCCTGTCCAGAGGACAGCAGTTTGGGGAATTTGGAGAGACCATTTGGGGAGCTCGGCAGCCAGGGAGCCTTGGACAAACTTCCCCACCTTCCAGTTTTCTCCCGTAGCAGGCAGTAAAACCCTAACCTTAGCTGTGCCTCTCTGCTCATCTATCCAGTCATCTATGTAAATGATGGGTGCTACTACCGCTGGAGTATTTTCAGAGAGGTTGTGCACCTTCAGCCTGTCTCCTACCTTCAGCCAGGCCAGGTCTTCCGCTAATACTTCTACTTCTGCCCAGTAGGCGTTAGGCTGTATCAGTCTGGCAATGGGTGTCCCCACCTGTACATATGTTCCTGGTTTTACCAGTACCTGCTGTACCATGCCGGAAAAGTGGCTGCTGATAGGAAAGGAACTGATGGGTTCACCTCCCTCTTCTAAGGAAAGTAAATGCTCTTCTGAAAATGACCATCTCCTCAGTTTTTTTCTGGCAGCTATGAACATATTGGGATCTGTTACCCTAAAGCAGGTAGCATCAAAAAACTCCTTCTGTGCGGCTATGAGTTCCTCAGAATAAATGGATCCTAGTTGCTTGTGGGCGTGTATATGGCTTCCTTGCTGGAGGGGCCGTATAGCGGAAATTCTTCCGGGATACTCGGCAGTGATGAGCATGCTTTGGTTCTGATCTACCCGTATAAATCCATATACCTGAATCTCTTTCTTCATGGGGCCATATACCACCTTGGCAGTTGGTAAATAGTCATGGGAGGCAGGGTAGATATGTGCCGCACGCTTAGACATATGCGCAGTAAGAGGTATAAGTTTCATCCCACATATGGGACAGTCACTAGCAGCACTCTTTTTTACATCCGGATGCATAGAACACGTATAGGCCTCTGATCCAGTACCGCATTGGGTGAGAGCTTCCGAACTGGAGGTCCTGTATTTGATAATGGGTTTGTGTGTACTGAAAGCCAACCAGCCTATGAGAAGGCCCATCACTCCCCATGCTAAAGCTGGAGGGCTCAAAAAGTTTATGTGTGAAAAATCATTCTTACGCATAATCACTGCTTTTTTCTTTCCAATAGAGGTACAGAATGGGGATAAGGAATAGGGTACATACTTCCAGTAACATACCGCCTATGAGTGGAAGGGCTATAGGTTTCATAACCTCAGCTCCTTTTCCGTTGGAAGTGAGAATAGGAAGTAAAGCCAGCACTGTAGTGGCTGTGGTCATCAGGCAGGGCTTCACCCTTAGCTTTCCGGCTGTGATGACTGCCTGTCTGAGGGCATACTTATTTGTATCCCTAACGGCCTGAATTTCTCGTTTCAGGTAAGTCAATAAAATCACTCCGTCATCTACGGAGATTCCTATCAGGGCGATGAATCCTACCCAGCTGGCTACGCCAAGTTCTATTTTTGGGACTTGTAAGGCCTCTGCCAGTGAGGCTCCCTGAAATAAGGGAATGTGTACTAATGGCAGTTGCCAAAAGGCCATAAATAGGATCCCTCCACAGCAACTCAGCATAATGCCCATACCCAGCATCCCTATCTCAGTGAATGAACGGAATTGCAGATATAGGATAAGGATAATAAGGAGGAGACAGAGGGGAATCACTATGCTTAGTCTATCAGCTGCTGCTTGCTGTTGACGGTAGGTTCCTATCAGTTCTACGCGGGCACCATGGGGAAGGGCTAGGCTTCCTTCCTTCATATGGGTAGCTAACCTACGCTCTACTCTTTCTGCACATCCAACTACGGAAGTACCCGGTTCCTGCCCAAAGGTGAGATAAGTAGCCATAAAGCTATTTTCTCCCTTGATTACCGCTGGTCCTGGCCGGTAGGATATAGCTGCTAGTTCTCCCAAACAAACCATTTTGCCAGAGGGCAGGGTAAGGGGCAGGTTTTTAAGTTGGATGGGGTCTTCTCTGTAGGCTCTCCCTATCTGTACCCTGATGGGGTAGGTAGCTCTGTTTTGTCTACTGGTTCCGGTAATAGTACCTGAGAGGTAAGTGGATAAGATTTTCTGGAAGCTTGCCAGGCTTAATCCATGTGTGCGCAACGACCTATAATCAGGTTCTATACTTAGGGAGGGCAACCCCTGGAAGGACTGTCTATAAATACTCTCTTGTTCTATTTCAGGAATATCTCTAAGAAACTTCTCCAGTATTAGGGCAGCTTTCTCCAGGCTATCTACATGGTCTCCTTTGACTAAGAGCGCCAGTGGGGTGTTAACGCCTGTTAGCTGCATCAGCTGCCTACTTTCTATAGGGTAGAGTTTGGGCGCCTTACTAATACCCGTACGGGAGAGTTGCTGAATCTCCTCCCATATGTCAGCCTCTGATCTTATGTGTGGTCTCCAGAGGCGGTAGTAATCTCCCCCCCTGGAAGTGGGTAGGTAGTGGCCATGTTCATCTTTTATGGGTGTGCCTCCCGCATTCAACTTAATCTTTATAGGCCTCCCTTCTGCATCTGATACATATTCTGGTTGAAGGCCGATGTAGGTCTCAAACATAGAGATGGGTGCAGGATCCAAGGCAGAATTAGCCCTGCCTAGTTTTCCCACTACCTGCTTTACTTCTGGAATAGCGGCTAGCTGCCGATCTAATATCCTCAGGCTTTCTACATTTTCAGAGAAGGCCACGTGGGTAGCGGAGGAAGGCATATACAGAAAAGCCCCTTCATTAAGGTGGGGGAGGTAGCCCTTGGATAAGCCGGGGAAATAGGAAGCTATTTGTTGGTAAAAGGGATTGCCAGCCAGTTGTGGAAATATTCCTTGCAGGGGCTTCAGTCCTATCCAGGATACTAATGCAAGCAGGAAGATGCCCACAAATACTTGTAGTATGACCTGGGAGTGTTGAATCAGCCTGGCCAGGAGCTGTTCGTAGTGGTGATATAGCAGGTATAAAAAAGCTAGATAGGACAGCACTAGGGTAGACAGCAGAAGAAAATTCCAATGTTCGCCTATTTCCAAGCCCCACGGATGCCAAATATTGGCTAGTTGCAGGAAGAAAAATAAGCATAGGCCTACTAGCTGAAGAGATACTTCTCTGGGTTTATTTCTGAGGGAATAGGAGAATGTTTTAGTAGATAAAATACCTGCTAGTAGGAGAAAAACTGCATGCCAGTGGATAGTCAGTCCCAGAATTCCCATGCCTATTAAAAGGTTTTTCTGGCTCAGAAATTTGCTCAATTTTTCCCAGGAAGACTTAGGTTTCCAGAGAAGAGAAAGGGCTACTGGAAGCAGGATAAAGGTACAGAGGAGGCTACCCAGTAGTATGTAGGTTTTGGTTATAGCTAATGGCCCAAACATTTTCCCCTCCGCCTGCTGAAGGAGGAGAATGGGTAAAAAACTGATGATGGTAGTGCCTACAGAAGTAAGTAGGGCGGGTCCTGTTATACCTGTGGCAGAGATGATAGCCTCTTCATGGTCTGTGAACTTCCCTTCTCTAATCAGCCTGAGACTCTGCTCTCCCAAGATGATGCCCATATCTACTACTGAGCCTATAGCCAAGGCTATGCCTGCCAGAGATAGTAGATGGGCTTCCATCCCCTGCGCGTTCATAAGCAGGAAACAGCTAAGAATAGATACTGGAAGAAGCAGGCTAACAGTTAGCGATAATTTCATGCTTCTGAGAGCTAACAGTATAACCAGAAAGCTAATGATAACTTCTAAGAGTAGCGTGTGAGACAAGGTTCCTAACACTTCTAATATAAGTGTAGAGACATCATAGTAAGGGAGAATAGTTAGGTAGACTGACTCTCCATTGGCAAGCCGCTGTTGAGGGAGAGAGGACGTAAGTTGGTTTATTTTATCTTCTATGGCGGAGATCACGCTCATAGCTTGTTCTCCTTCCTGCATATAGATCATCCCTCCTACTACTTCCCTGCCTGCATGATCTAGGGCGCCTCTCCTCCTAGCTGGTCCTAGCTGAACTGTAGCTACCTGTCCAAGTTCCAGCGAGAGCCCATGTTTACTTAGTAAGGGGAGTTTTGCTAGTTCTGAAGCCTCCGTAAAATTCCCATTGAAGTAGAGGCTATATCTTATTCCGTTACCAGCTATTTCTCCCAGGCTGACTTCCTCTCCTGCTGTGTTAAGGGATTGGAGAATATCACTAATGCTGACCTGGTAAAGATGAGCCTTCCTGGGATCTAGTATAACCTGATATTCTCCCTGATATCCACCTACTCCAGCTACCTCTGCCACTCCAGAGATACTTTCTAATTCTGGCTTGAGATATTGGTCCTGGTAGTTGCGGATGTCATGCAAGTCCCATCCAGCGGCAGGCTTTCCATGCTTATCTACTCCCTCCAGGGTATAGGCATAGATGAGCCCCAGGGGAGTAGACACTGGCCCCAAGCTGGGGCTCACATCAGGCGGAAGGGTATTTGCTTGCAGGCTGAATAGCTGTTGGGTGATCTCCTGTCTGGCATCTTGGGTAGACACCTCCTCCTCAAAATGCAAATAGATCAGAGACAGGCCCTCCATGGAGGAGGAGCGTATGTTAGTTACGCCACTGCTTCCCATCAGGGCAGCACTCAAAGGAGCGCTCAGATAGGTTTCTACCTCCTCTGCAGAATGTCCCGGCCAAGCGGTGCTAATTATTTGCTGATTTTCTCCCAGATCAGGAATGGCAGATAGCTGAATGCCAGCTGAGGGTAATAAGGAGGAGGTCCATGGCTGAAAGGGGTTGCTGAGCGCACCCAGAATCAAGATGGCCAGCCCTAGTGAATAGGCTATCCATTTATGTGTTAGAATGAATCTGGTAAAGCGCGGTATCATTAGGCTATTTGGTTATGAAGATCTTATCTGATCCTACAGGTTTGAGCCTGTGCAATAGGCTTATATAATACACGCCACCTGCTAGCTTTTTTACTGGAACATCCATCCAGAAGGGCCCTTTAGTTAATCTTTCATATGACTTGCTGTATACTTCCCTTCCAGTCAAGTCT
Source organism: Bacteroidota bacterium (assembly GCA_039026975.1). Lineage (GTDB taxonomy): Bacteria > Bacteroidota > Bacteroidia > J057 > J057 > JBCBKZ01. The sequence continues at coordinate 14,416 of JBCCLI010000049.1, forward strand.
ATGAGTTTGATGGTGTAGGGAGCAGTTTGTGGAACCTGAAAAGAAACTTGTAGTTCATCTACTACCGGATTAGGAAAAACAGATAGTTGGTAGGTTTCTGCCAGCTCTCTGTTAATAGAGGTTACCACTGAGTCAGGATGGGTAGCTGTAATATTATCTATTCCCAGTAGGGCTACGGATTTAGGGCCTGGGAACACTTCATTATCACTATGGTATATCCACACATTTATGATGTCCTGAAATGCTTCCTCATAGGTACCTATTCCCTTTAAGTCTTCCTCCTCAAGAGAGAAGGAGAGGCTTTGCCAGCCTGTGCCAGGAGATAGGGTTACTCCTTCCTGACTAATGAAAGTATGGTCCTGTGCATCAAATTTCATTCTCAAGGTGATAGGGGTATCTCCCAGATTTTTAGCATCCATGGTGATGAGCTTTACTCCTTCTTCTATATAGTTTCCTGTCCAGTGTCTGCCATTAAAGACCACAAGTCGGCTACCGGGCTCCACCTTATCTGCTGTTCCTCCTACGGAGGCCATCTTCATATAGCTATCTCCTTCTCCATCAGGCCCTCCACTAGCTACTTTTACTGGTGGGACAGGACTGACTGCTCCTACTGCCCAAAAGGCTGGATTACTGCTTTCATTTTCAAAAGAATCTACCTGACCAAACTGAATGTTAGGGATGCCTGTATCTCCTCCATCAGCATTTAGGGGAACCCTATTAGTGTACAGGGGTGTCTCGTGGTACATATTATAGTAGTTGACCACTATGCTATCTGTATCATTAGAAAAGAAGTCCAGTAGGGTACCATACCTTTCTCCAGGGTAGATCCGCAGGGTATCTGATACCTGCTCTACAGGTAAGGGTCTGCCATCAGAGCTAAGGGTTCTGGCATTAAAACTGGCAGGGAATATTATTTCCTGTACTCCATACCCTATGTTGATGGTTCTTAGGTAAACCTTCTGACCGGGATCAGCGGATATGGAGATGGAGGTATCGGCGAGTTGTGGGCCTGATTTCCCATTTATCACAAAATACTCAGGCTCAAACCATGGAATTTCTCCATTTTCTGGGGTTTCCTCATGCCAGTCCTTGTCCATTTCCGAAATAACCCAGGTATACTCCTTGTCAAATGACGGCCCACCTGTCCAGGCAGTTTGGGCACTATCCTTCGCACGCACTATAAAGGCTCCATACATCCCCATAGTGGTATGGATAACAGACTCGTAATGGCAGTGGTAAATATAAGTGCCTGCATGCTCTGCCAGGAATCTATAGGTACCTTCTCCCAGTATACCCGGAATGAGAAAGGAGGTCTCAGGGACCCCATCATTAGCCTGGTTGACATCTACCCCATGCATATGTATGGTGTGAGGCATAGGAGACTGGTTGATAACGTTTATAATGACAGAATCTCCTTCATTCACGTACAGGAATGGAGCGGGAATTTCTACTTGTCCGCCTAAGCCGTACTTAAATCCCCAGAGGGGGAGAGGGGTGCCATCCCACATGATGGAGGTACCAGAGTTTCTACACACAATCTCGAATACACGCTTCTGCTGGGCGTAGGTATCTGAAAAAAGAAAGAGCAGGGCAGCAGTAATTGACAGAAATTTTAACGTATTTTTCATCAGCAGATACTCTTTCTTTTATTCTTCAATAGAGATGAGGATTAACATTCCATTAGGCTCCATGCCTCCGCCTGTAGTAGCATATAGGTTATGATCATGGACAGGAAATTCTCCCGGCTTATCAGGAATCAGTTCTAGTACCAGGCTTTCCATGGGATCTATAGGGAAACTGTCTTTTATCCTACCTACATGGGAAGGGTACTTAGAGGAAGAAATGATTTCCAGATGGTAGCCATGAAAGTGGATGGAATGCTTCATTAGGCCTGTGTTGGCAATGACCAGCCTGATAGCTTCTCCTACCTTTCCGTGAAGGGCAGCTGTGGGATCATCCTGAAGATCTGGTTGGCTGAGTCCATTAATGGTAAAGTAGTCTGGCTCAAATATCTGGTAGTTAACAGCTCCTCCATACTCTAGCAGGAAATTCCAGTTGCTATAATGTTCCTTTAGATTCCAATAGAAGGTAGAGCCTGAAAACTCATGTACATGAATGACAGCTCCGAGGCCTAGGTATCTATTATCTTTCCCTTTCAGATTGTCATGCAGAAGGAAGACCCCTTCAGAGGGAAATTCTATGATATAGGTTTTCTGTTCTCCGGCCGGAATGGCTTGGTCATTTACCTCTTTTCCTTTTATTTGGATGTTGTGTGGATTACTATCTGTGTTCACCACGGTTAATTCCAGCTCACTTCCCGGGCTTAGGCTGATGACCGCATTAGTAGCACTAAAGGTTTGGGAATCATTAAAGTTGATACACTCTAGGGCCACCTCATCAGGGGTGAGCATAATGCCCTTATTGATATATACGGTTTTCTTCACTACCCCTTGTGCCTGGATTAGGGTAAGCTTCCATACGGACGAAATAGGGCCATAACACCCTCCTTCTTCTACCGCTGCCACAAAGTGGTTATGGCCTGAAGTCTCATCAGTGGCAGTAAGGGTAACGGGTATATCTACAGATCCCGTAGCCCCTATGGTAGCGGAATAGATGGTGGAGCTGAGCATTCTATTGGCTTCATAAGGGTCTATATCAAATCCATCTCCCGCAAGAGAAAGTGCCATCTCAGCTTGAAGGAGTACCACCTTACTGCCGGCAGAACCGCTGACCCTAATGGTTTGGGAGGCTTCAAACACATTCTCATATGGGCCTGTAATGCCGAGGGCATTGATAGACGGCTGAGCAGGCTGCTGCTTACTGACGCAGACAGTAGCACCAGAGGCAGTATTAGGCTTAGCAAAAATCTGCCCGGTAGCCGTGGCACAATCCGAGAAGGATACGCTTACCGTAGTACCCGTCAGTTCCATACCTGAGATGAATGAGGCAGAGGAAGGGCCTGGTGTCTGGCTTCCCTGAATACTGGTAGGGTCAATGTCTACTGAAAAGGAAAAGGTTTCTCCAGGGTCAAAGTCCGTGAAGAAAAGGGTAACTTCTCTCTTTCCTGTCTGATGGTCCTTGCTGAATTGGAAAGAATCAAATCCTGTGGCGGAGCCACCTGTATCTGAAGTTAGTGTCTTGCCGAATGCATCTCCAGCTCCTCCTCCAGGATCAAATACTAAGTCAGGTAACCAGGCAGTGCTTAGGTCTATGGTAACTTTTTCTATTTCTTTACTGCCGGGTGAGTTGTTGGTGATTTGGAAGGAAGAAGCATTATGGGTGGAAGCATCTATATTATCGCTATCAGTATCCAGGCTGATGGTGGCCATCCCATTTGAATTAGGATTATCCTGACAATAATCTGATGGCTCCAGCACTTTCACAAAGCCTGTATGTGAGGCTAGCCAAATGGTGCCGGGAAATATATCATTATCTCCCTGACAAGATACGCCTAGTGGATTTCCCAGTTCCTGCTTCCAGGCTAGGTCTGCATCCTCCAGGCTTCCATCTTCCTTAAGCTGAATGCGGTAGAGCCCACCGCCCAACGCACTATTAGAGGTGCCTATAATCAGGTCTCCTTTATAGAGACCATTAAAATTACTGGCTGTATATTCATCAATGCCATTGGTATTCTTAGTCCAGGTGATGATGGCTTGGTCATCCTCTCCGGGGTTTTGGAAATCCCCTTCTATGGGGTTTTTATTTCCTATGGGGAGAGGCGGCCAATCTGCTGGAAGCGCCTTACTAGGATTGCTGGCATCTCCCCCAGCAGAGGGATCATACAGGCTGGTTCTGTAGACACCATCATCAGATTCATTTTCACCGTGATGGGTATAGAGATTGGCCCCTTGGGGATTAGCCCTGATAGGATTAGGGTGGCCTGCATAGAAGCTACCAAGTGAATAATTATCGAGGCTTTTATTTATTCCTACGCCCGTAATGAGCTCCAGGTGGTCTTTGTTATTGACAACTTGTCCATTGTAAGAGGCTTCATTAGTGGATCCAAGTTCATTTCCATTTCCATCTACGTGATATTCATTGGTAACGGAAAAGCTTCCTCCCAGGGGTGGCCCTTCATTTTTAGGCATGCCCCCCCAGCTTTTATTGGCGCCATTATCTGTAGCATAGACTCTTCTATTCTCTGTGACTACTAAGTCATATGTATTCCTGAAGCCAGGGGAGAATATCTGGACTGGCCCTCCGGGAACTATTTTGGCCTGATTTAGGCCATCATTTCCCCCAAAGGGGTCACGGATGTCCTTCCCATCATATCCTGCTGCATCAGGATCTGTAATTCCATTAACATTGTCTCTGGTAGGATCATCAACAGTAGGGAGGTCATATACATATTTTTCGGTACCTGCGCCTTTAATGCTCATATCTGCCAGAGCATCCAGGTCTACAGACAGTACGGCAGCAGAAAGGGCATATTCAGTAACCTTGGTAAATTTCTCGGATGGAGAGCCTGCATTAGTGTGGCCTCCGCTACATACTAGCAGAAAGGGTTTCCCATCTAGGGTGGTGAGGGCTATCCCATTAGTAGCATGGTTTTCTTCTGACCTGGGAAGCCCTCTTACCAGATCTACTTTTTCCCATACATCCTCATCTTTGACGGATCCCAGATTTGTATTTGCCGGAGAGGAATTTCCTGTCCATGTGAGCTTGCTGATGATCCCAGAGTTAGTATCCAGGTCTTTATCCCCAGAGGGACCGCCTATTTTCCAGTCGCTAGAGGTAGTATAGATAATAGGTTTGTCAGCAGTTCCAGACACTACAAATCCCGTAAGTTGTCGGCTTTCTTTTTCATTTCTTTCCGTCCCATCATCTTTATGGTTCTGCATTTCCTTGATTAGCAGAATGTTCAATTGGGACTGCGCGGTATAATCATTGGGTGCGGTACGGTTGACCTTGAGCATAAGAATCTGACCGTTTTGCTGGCCTACGTACAGCATACCATCAGGCCCAAACTGTATGGAAGTGGCATTGGTAAGGCTAACATTACCTAAGGTACTGGTAGTAAACTGTGCTTCCAGGATTCCCGGGATTAGGATAAACCAGAGGGAAATAAGTAGAGAAAGGGGAACAAGTGGGTTTCGGGTAACGGTAACGAGCGATGGCCTAGTCATCATGAATAAAGCAGATTTAATACTTACTTCCTCTCCTGTAGGAGAAAGGTGATGAAAGTGGAATAATCTGAATGTTAGGGATTACGGAGCCAAGGTTGGAAGCTTAAAATTGGGACAATGTCCTACCAGCAACAATGATATAAATCATTTTTTTCATATGATTTAAGTTATCATGTGAGTAAGGGCATAAATAGGGGGTAAATAGATGCTTAGGAAGGTTGAGGCCATAGTGGAATGGCTCATTTTCATCTTCGGTACAAAGCGTGTTGGGACGAAAGCCAAATTGGAGACCGCAGGGCTGAGATGGAAGGCACAGGGCTGATATGGATTGCCGACGGAAGGCGATGTAACATTGGAAATAAGCTTATGCTTAACCAAAATTGAGGTTAGATTAGGGCGTTGACCTATCTACTTTTTCTTTACCATAGCTGGCTAGGCTGTGGTAGATTAGGGGTAGAACCTTCCATTCAATATTTCTCTCAGGGAGTTTTTTGGTTTAAATAAGCTGGCGACCCCACTACTAGGGTATAATGCTCATCCTACTACCTGTTTTCCAGCTTTCATAGGCAGCTTCTATGATCTGAATTGTAGCCTTGGCTGTTTCTGCCTGGACCGCCAAGGGAGCTGACTCCCTGAGGTTACGATAAATATTCTCATAGAAAGCCAGGTAGTTTCCTGGGATGCTTTCGACTGTAGCTACTATATCAAGTCCATTCAGGTTAGTATCCAGGGTACCCCAATTGGTTTTCTCCTCTTCTCCCCATCCTTCCGTGCCATAGATAATCCCTTTTTTAAGGGCGTCTTCCTGCGTATCCATGCCGTACTTTATAAAGGAGCCCATCTCCCCAAACAGACTAAACTTAGGATGCCTCCCCCTCACCAGATAGCTAGCTTTTAAAGTAGCAGAAAAGGAAGGATAAAAGAGCTTAAGTTCAAAATAATCAGGGACTTTTCCATGGGTGCGGACTATCCTCAAGTCTGCCTGTACTTCCTGGGGGAGGCCAAAGAGGACAAGCGTCTGGTCAATGAGGTGGGAGCCCAGATTATAGAGAATGCCTGTACCTGCTTTATCTTCTTCTTTCCAGGTGGCAGGCTTAATAAAGGTTCTATATCTATCGAAATGGGCTTCATAAGAAACTAATCTTCCGATTAGTCCGTCTTCTACTATCTTTCTAATGGTGAGGAAATCGCTATCCCATCTCCTGTTTTGAAATACGCTGAGCAGTAGCTGTTTTTCTTGAGCCAAGGCAATGAGTTCATCCGCTTCCTGGGCAGTGGTGGTAAAAGCCTTTTCAACTACCACATGTTTCCCGGCTTCTAAGGCCGCTTTACATAGAGATGTGTGGGTAGCCTCAGGGGTATTGACTATAATTAGCTCTATGTCAGGATCTGCCAATAGATCTTCCTGCGTCTTTACCACCTCTATTTCTGGATAATCTACCGAGACCTTATTATGGTTTCTTTGGAGGATCTTGTTAACCTGAAACCCGGTATGATAGGATAAAAGGGGCATATGGAATACCTTACCTGACATTCCATATGCTAATAGGCCTACTCGGATGGGCTGCTTCATTTTCGGGTTGTTAGGGGAGGTCTCATCATGGCAGCTGATGATTCAGATTATAATTCTCTTATCCAAATGTTTCTAAAACTTACTGGATTACTATGATCTTGTAGCATAAGGGGTAGCTTAGCAGCATGGGATGTGTACCTCGGGAGGCTATCATATACGGTAGGTCCCAGCAGGGTTACGTGGTTTTGAACCAGGATGCCATTATGTAATACAGTCATGGTGGCAGGAGCGCGCAGGCTACCATTTTCATTAAAGGTGGGGGCTTTAAAAATGATATCATATACCTGCCATTCACCGGGAGGACGCATAGCGTTCACCATGGGGATATGTTGTTTGTAGACACTTGCTGCTTGTCCATTGGAGTAGGTCCTGTTATTATAGGAGTCCAGCACTTGCACTTCATATTGGCTCATCAGGAATACGCCGCTATTTCCTCTTCCCTGGCCAGCCCCTTCTATCTTCTCAGGTGCTTTCCACTCTATATGTAGCTGAACGTCCCCAAAAGCTCTTTTGGTTACAATGGGCCCTTTTCCAGGCACAGTTGTGATGATCCCTTCCTTAACTTCCCAACCTGCTTCCATTCCTTTCACATTAGTCCAGGATGATACGCCATTCTCTCCTAGTAAAATGATAGCATCAGAGGGAGGGGCAGTTCCTTCTCCCGGGGTAACTACAGCAGGTTCAGGTTCCCAAACTTCCGTATATTTTGGGGGTATTTTTTCAATGGTTTTTTGAGCATATGCTGTTAGGCCAGTGCAAATAAGCAGCCCAAAGAGTAGTGAATAGTAAACTCTCATGATGATAGTGATGTAGTAGTAGAAAAATTATCCAGACGAATATAGGAATATTACTCAAATGCTAGCTGGATTTTGCATAGGTATATATCTATTGTAGTAGCCCATACTAAAACTGCCAAACTAATACTGTAGGATGTGTAAGAGCCTGCCCACTTAAGATATGTACTTCCAGAGAAGAACCTGAGAGAGGAGTATATAAGACGTATCTCATTTGCATCATCTTAAGGTGGATGGCAGCATAGGAAGTTCTTCTATAACTACTAGTTAAGAGATATTGGTGACATTATTTAGAGCAGGAAGGCGCACAAAGAAGGTAGTTCCTTTTCCTTCTTCTGATTCTACCCATATGGTTCCCCCTAACTTTTCCACTATTCTCTTACAAATGGATAGACCTATTCCCGTTCCCTCAAACTCAGAGGAGGTGTGGAGTCTGTTAAATAGGTGGAAGATTTTCTGTTGATATTCTTTAGGGATACCGATGCCATTATCCTTTATCCTAATGAGGTAGCCCATTCTTCCTTCTTCAGCAGAAATCTGAACCACTGGGCTTTTGTCTGGTCGCCTGAACTTAATGGCATTATTAATCAGGTTCTGGAAGAGTAGGTACAGCTCAGCCTCATTTCCAAAAACGCGAGGTAGCTTATCCAGCTCGATCTTTGCATCATTTTCCGAAATTTGTTTGAACAGGTTCTGTTTTACTTTTTCTATGATGATATCCAGGTCTACCGATTTAGAGGGCCCGGCCATTTGGCCTATTCTGGCGTATTCCATCATATCCCGTAAGAGGGTATCCATTCTCTCGGCTCCTTCTACTGCATAATTAGCAAACTCTTTTCCGTCATTATCCAGTCTGACACTATATCTCTGGATGAGAAGTTGCATATAGGCCCTTATAGTTCTAAGTGGTTCCCGCAGGTCATGAGAAATGGCATAGGCAAATTGTTCCAAGTCCTGGTTGGACTGCTTCAGGAGTGCATTTTGGGCAGATATTTCTTGCCCTTGGAGCTCCATCATGCGGTTCTGCTTCCTAATTTCCTGGTTTTTAGACTCAAGAATACGCTGATTTTTAATCTTGTATCTGTACCTCCCAAATCCTGCTACCAGAATCAGAATACTCAGCATGAGTAAACTGGCTACTGCATACAGCTGCCAGCGTCTGGTTTTTTCCTTATCTATAGCCCCTTGAAGTTCCCGCTCTTTTTTACTCAGTTCATATCTAGCCTCAATTTCAGCTATCTGCTTGGTGGACTTCTGGTTGTACAGACTATCCTTCAGCTGATCATATTTCAGCCTGTATTCGTAGGCGACCTCATGACGGTTAATTTTAGTGTACAGGGAGGCAAGTTCATCATAAGTATCTATGACGTAAGGAGTAAGATTCTGAGAGATAGCTATATCCAAAGCTTCTTTGTGGAGGTAAATAGCTCTATTAAAATTATCCATGAGGGCTGAAACATTGGCATATCCATCCAGTGCATCTCTTTTGTAAGCTAGATCTTGGGTAGCCTCTGCATAGGTTTCTAGCTTTTGGTAGTAGTACATAGCTGAATCATACTGCCCCATTAGCATATTTATCTCCCCCAGGTTATAGTAGGAAGTCCCCATTCTTTTATCCAGGTTCTTTTCCACTTTAATTAGGTAGGACTGCTTGAAAAAGTTATTTGCCTTAGCGTACTCTTTTTTCTCCAGGAAGAGAAGCCCTAAACTATTGAGAATCCGAGTTTCTGCATTAGGCGTACCAAAGTCTCTGGTAAGAACGAGCGCTTTCCTAAAGTTATCTTCTGCTCTTGTGTAGTCATTTAAGTACATGTAGGTATTCCCTACATTCAAAAGCGCATTGTATTGATTTTTATCATTTACTTCTTCCCAATACTCCAAGGCAGCTAAAAAATATGTCAGGGCCTTATTATAGTTGGCAATGTTCTTATAGGCAATACCTAGGCTGTTTCTAAGATGGGCGGTGAGCTTATCATCTTCATCCTTTACGGACAAAGCAAGTCCTTTATCAAAAGCATCTATGGAAAGGAAGAGATCCCCTTTCATGTGATTAATCCTTCCCAGGTAATCATAGGTCTTAGCTGCTTCCTTTAGGTCATTTCGTTTCAGACAGATATCTACCCTGATGTTGCAGTAGATAACGGCGGAATCAAGAGAGCCGAACTTTCTGTATCCTTTTATGATGGATTTATACGTATCTATTTTTTCTGTTGGGGGCTGAGTTAGCGCCACTAACTTCATGCTGTCTATTTTCTGCTCCCAATCAGTCCTATCAGTGAAAGCCTGACAGATGGTACTAGATAGGAGGAGAAATAACAGCGAAATTATATGATGTAATTCCCAGAGGCGCTTCATATATCAACTGATTATTTAGTTAACAAAAATACTATATTTTATATTTTTTAACTAAAAAAATTGACCTGAACTGTCTAAAATCTCACATGTTTCGACCTTTCGAATCAGGAATAATTGAGAATTGTTAAAAATTATACGTTTTTTTACGTATCGATACATAAACTATTCTGCTGGTTAATTCTAAGTTCTTCGACTATACATCGAAATAACATTTATTTTCTTTTATA
>JBCCLI010000050.1:0-24440 GCA_039026975.1 Bacteroidota bacterium
AAATTATCACCCCGTCAGAAAATGATCAACATGATGTATCTCGTCCTGTTGGCCCTTCTGGCGATGAACGTAAGTAAAGAGATATTGGATGCATTTGATACGCTGAAAATTAAACTTCAAAATTCAGCTAACAGTGCTAGTGCTTCTCAAAGCGAGTTCGTTGAGAATATGAAGGAGAAGATTCAGGAGGAGATTGAGTTTGAGAAGAAAATGGATAATGCAGGGTTAATAGATACACTTGCTCAGATTCAAGGGGAATCTGGTAAAATAATAACGCTATTAAATCAGCATATAGAGAAAATGGAAGAGTTCGCCGGGGTAGATCCTCAGACCGGAGAATATCTAAAGAAGGACGAACTGGAAAAGAATTTTCAGTACTGGCTGAAGGGTCAAGGAAACGAGACCGATAATAATGGGAGAGGATCTGGAGAAGCATTTGCACTTAGAGATGCTATGGATGGCTACTTTAGGTACATCAAAAAGATGTATGATTCTCAGGTAAAAGATCCCAAGAACTATCTAGCAGCTAAAACGCTGGAAGACAAAGAAGGAAAAGGGGGAAAAAAGAAAAGCTGGGAACGTTTCACATTTGACGGACCAGTCGTAGGAAATCTGGCCATACTAGAAGCCCTCAAGATGGATGTGTATGAAGAACAGAAAAAACTTCTTGATCTTCTCAACGGCCGTCTCGGGGTAGCTACCTTCAAGGTAGACGAGGTTATTCCTGTAAATGCGCCCACCGCAACTATTGTACCCTCCGGTCTAAACTTTGAGACACGCCTATATGTAGCCATGTCTTCAAGTACCATTCAGCCTAAGTTTTCAAGCTCAAGTGGTAGCATAAAGCCTGGAGATAATCCTAACTATGCTACACTGACCATTCCAGCTAATGGAAAGCTATTAACTGGTGGTAAGAAGGAAGCTAAGCAGAAGTATAGCGCGGTTATTCAGGTACCTAAGGCTACAGGAGGTACGGAGGATTTACCGGTAGAAGGTGAATTTATCGTACGTAAGCCTGTTATTTCTATTACATCAGCAGCTGTTCAGAACCTTTATCGTTCTTGCGCAAATGATGTAAACATAGATGTACCTGCCTTAGGAGATTTTTACAGTCCTAAGATTACGGCCTCAAGCGCCCAGATCATTCCTTCCAAGAAGAATAAGACTACTTACAGAATCATTCCTACGGGAAGACAGTGTGTAGTAGGGGTTAGTAACGTGATGGCTGGAAAGACCACTAAGATAGGAGATGTGAACTATAAAGTGATCAACCCTCCTAAACCTTCAGTGGACATGGCTGTAAACGGTAAGCGTACCAGTGGTGCTACTCCTGTTTCCAAAAATAGCCGTGTACAAATCAAGATAGTACCTGATCCTGAATTCAAATCAGCACTTCCTGATGATTCTAAGTATGGAGTTACTAGTGTAGATGTACTGGCCGGTCTATCTTTAGGGCCACCGACCAAGGTAAATGCAGTAAAAGGTGGGCTATGCCACGCTAAGCCTATTAATGTATCCTTAGGTGCCAAAGTAAGATCTGCACCACCTAACACCAAGGTGTACATCAGGATCAATGAGATCTACCGCAGAAACTTCCAGAATAAGAATATACCTGACAAGCGCTTCTCAGAAGCTGAGAGAATGCTGTCTATTGTAGTGAAATAATATCAGATCATATTCTGACATGAAAAAACAAGTTGTCATATTTAGCCTAATAGCACTCATGGTGGGTACTGCCCTGGCTCAGGATCCCAACAGACGTGTACCGCGTTCTGAAGACCACTTCTGGCGCAAGAAGATTGTGAACCGTATTGATCTTACAGAAAAGATGAATGCACCCTTGATCGCCAGAGAAAACCGTTTTTATGCTGAATCTCAGTATTCAGGAAAAGATGGGATCGTTATGGCACTGTTTAATGGACTTAAGCAGGGGGATTACGTAGCTTATAATCCGGATAGCTTGACAGTTTCTATGAGCTATCAGGATGTACTACGTAAGATCCAGGATTTTGAAGGAAGTGTCTTGGGGGAAGAAGATGCCTTTGACGAGGAAGATGTTGATGGTGGATTCGATGATGGATTTGATGAGGGAGACTTCGATGATTTCTCAGGAGAAGATGATATGTTTGAGGATGACGGATTTGGAGACTTCGAGGATGAGTTCGGAGAAGACCTGGGGGATGATTTAGGAGAAGAGGGAGAAGGAGCAGAAGAAGATCTTGGCGAATTTGATACAGGTCCATTTGAAAATGTTATCCAATTTGTAGAGGATGTGATCTTTGACAAAACGCGTTCTGAGATAGTTCATAACATTGAGTTTATAGAGATTATTTGGACTGATCCAGGGGAAACCCTTCCAGATAAGTCCCTATGTGTATTCAGATATGAAGATATATTAGGAACCCTTGAAAATACTCAGTGGAAGAACCGTTTCAATGATGCGGAGTACAGAACACTAAAAGAAATATTTGACTTGAGACTGTTCCACAGCTTTATCATAGAAGTATCCGGTGTCGGTGTTACTAACCTGGATGAGGCAGAGGTAAGAAGACAGCAATTAACTGAATTCGAACACCACTTGTGGAGCTATTAGTAGAAAATACCTTTTTAGGAAGCCCGCTATTGCGGGCTTTTTTTATGGAGAATGATTAGGTAGACCAGTCTGTATAATTATATTCAGGGGATTAACTTAAATCTCTCCCTTCTCTATGGCTTCGCGGATTACCTTCGCTTTACTCTTTCCTAAGAGGGTTTCCAGTTCCTGGTCAGAGGCTTGTTTTAGCTTTTTAATAGAACGGAAGGTCTTGATGATTTTCTGCTCCGTATTAGCTCCTATTCCCTTGATGGTAGAGAGCCGGGAGCGTTGGCTGCTATCTTTAGACCTCAGCTTCCTGTGGAAAGTAATAGCAAATCTATGGGCTTCATTTCTGAGTTGCTGAATCAAGTAGAGTGCGGGGCTTTTTTTATCTATGTGTAGTGGGATAGGATCTCCTACAGTATAGATCTCCTCTAATCTCTTGGCAATCCCTATCACAGGGATTTTATCTAAGAGATCTAATTCTCTTAGGGAATCTGCTGCATGGCTCAGCTGCCCTTTTCCTCCATCTATGACTATGAGTTTGGGAAGGGGGTTTCCTTCATCTAATTGGCGTTTATACCTTCTGTGTACAATTTCCTGCATAGAGGCGAAGTCATCTGGCCCCTCAACAGTTTTAATCTTAAAGTGCCTGTAGTCCTTTTTGGCAGGCTTCCCATTTTTGAATACTACCACGGAAGCTACTGGATTAGTTCCCTGGAAGTTGGAGTTGTCAAAACACTCAATATGATCAGGGAGAACCTTCATATTTAGCGCTTGCTGCAGTTCTTCCATCATCACTTCATTAGGCGTTTTTCGCTTTTTGAAATTTTGGTTGTAGAGCTTCTCAGTGAGTAGCAGCTTACAATTCTTAAGAGATAAATCTACTAAATGCTTTTTGTCCCCTCTTTGGGGAACGGAAAACTGAAATCCCTCTATTTCTTCAGAGGCTTCTGGCAGGGTGTCTGTAACTATCTCTGAGTGAAGCTTTTCTCCTTCACTTAGAAGGTACTCTAACGCAGCAGTAAGTAGTTCTGCTTCCTCTTCCTGATTATTACGTTTGATTTCAAAGGAGTGCGTCTGTACTATGGCTCCATTGATAACCTTGAAGTGATTAACCACTGCCAGATGCATTTCTGTAGCTACTGTCAGGACTTCCAGGTTAGTGATCTTTTCAGATACTACGGTACTCCGCCTTTTATAGGCTTTAACTTTATCCAGTTTTCTCTTGAAGTAATCAGCTTTTTCGAACTCATATTTAGCTGCTGCCTCTTTCATACGGGAAGAAAGCTGATCCAGTACCGGTTTGAGGTTTCCTTTTAGGACTAGTTTTACCTGATCTATGCCGGTCATATATTCTTCCTCAGAATAGCGGGCTTCACAAGGCCCCAGGCAGTTGCCTATTTGGTATTCCAGGCAAACTTTAAACTTCCCTGCCTGAATATTAGTCTCCGACAAGTGATAATTACAGGTCCGGAGATACACAAAACTCCTGATCAGGTCCAGGATAGAATTCATAGTTCCTACTGAGGGAAAAGGCCCAAAGTACAGGGAGCCATCATGTACCTTGTGTCTAGTAGGAAAAACCCTGGGGAAGCGTTCCTTTTTTATGCATACATAGGGGTACGTTTTCCCATCCTTCAGGAGAATATTATACCTCGGCTGGTGAGTCTTAATCAGGTTATTCTCCAGGAGAAGGGCCTCTATTTCACTGTTAGTGATGGTGAAGGCTATGTCTGCAATGTTCTGAACCAGTTTCTGAATTCGGTAGCTATGGAGCCTACCTGAAGAAAAATAGCTACTTACCCTTTTCTTAAGGTTTTTAGCTTTCCCTATATAGATAATGGTTCCATTCTTATTCAGGAATCTATACACCCCGGGATTGTCGGGAAGGGATTTGATCAGAGACTTCAGCGGTTCACTAGCCATACACACTTAGGAATTCTGAAAGAACAAGATACGACTATATCCTGCCAAAGAACAGACCTAGACATAGCTAAACGTAGCGCGTGAAAATTGGTTTTGGCGGTGCTTAGAAACCCAGTCCTTTATCTTTCTTTTTCTTGGGGAGGGGAGCCGCTCTCAACCTGGTATCATCATCAAAAAAGGTAGAATCACAGGCTAGTCTGGTATAGTAGCCTGAGGGGATGGGAAAGGGATCTTGGGGAAAATTCAGTGCTTCATCTGCTAGCACTTTCTTCATATACAAGGCCCATATAGGAAGAGACTGACTAGCTCCCTGGCCAAGGTCCATTCTCTCAAATCTGATTCTCCTGTCTGCACATCCTACCCATACGCCAGTGATGAGCTGAGGCATGACACCCACAAACCATGCGTCTGAATGATTTTGGGTAGTACCCGTTTTTCCTCCTATCTCATTTCGGAAGTCATACTTGTATCTTAGCCTACTGGCAGTACCTCCCGGCTCATCTACTACCCCTTTTAGTAGCTCTACCATCTCATATGCTTTGATGCTGCTGAGTACCTGATTAGTGTGAGGAGAAAATTCCTGAATGACGTTTCCGTTTCTATCTTCTATACGGGTGATAAAAATAGGTTCCACCCACACCCCCTTATTTACAAAGGTACTGTAGGCGCCCGTTAGTTCTAATACATTTAAGTCGCAGGTACCCAAACAGAGGGCTGGAACGGCCTCCAACTCGCTTTTAATCCCCATTTTCTTCGCATAGTCCACCACTACCTGTGGGCCTATATCTTTCATTAGACGGGCTGTAATGAGGTTAGTAGAGGTTGCCAAGCCTTTCCGTAAGGTCATCATCCCCCCCACAGAGCTATTAGAGTTTTTAGGACTCCATCTTTCCCCCTCTCCATCCACATCATCAAAGAAGACGGGTTGGTTTAGAATTTCATCACAGGGCTGACGTCCATTATCCATGGCAGCGGCATATACAAAGGGTTTGAAGGTGGAGCCTACCTGTCTTTTCCCTTTGCCCACATGATCATACTTGAAGTGTTCAAAGTTAATCCCTCCTACCCATGCTTTTATGTAGCCGGTAACGGGATCTATAGAGACTAAGCCCGTTTCCAGGTATTTAGCATGGTGGAGGATGGAGTCCTTAGGTGTCATGACTGTATCTACATTTCCATTCCAGGTGAAAATGCTCATCTCCCTAGGCTCATCAAAACTGTCTCTGATCTCCGTATCTGATAGCCCAGCCCTAAGCCCTGCGGCATACCTACCACTCTGTCTCATAAGGACATTAACTATGTCAGGCTCATTTTTGAAAGGGCGGGTGATGGCGAGTTCCTTCTCGAAAGCTTCCTGACGAACACTCAGGTGTTCTTTGACCGCTTCTTCTGCATATCTCTGTAGGCGGGTATCTATGGAGGTGTAGATTTTTAGGCCGTCTGTGTAAAGATTGTAGCCTCTCTCTTTACACCAGTTATTCATGAATATGCGGATGTGTTCCCTAAAGTAGGGAGCTATTCCTTCTACATGTTCTTTTCCCCTGGCAGCTAAGTCCAGCGGCATATTTTTCACGCTATCTAATTCTCCAGTAGGGAGACCCAGGAATCCATTCTCCTCCATTTTATTGAGCACTACATTCCTTCTAAAGATCACCGTGTCTGGATTTAGGTAGGGATTAAAGACGCCTTGCCCTTTCAGCATGGCTACCATGACAGCTGCTTCTTCCAGGGCTACATCTTTCGCAGACTTCCCAAATAGCCTTCTGGCTGCCATTTCTACTCCATACGTCTGCCCATAAATACTTACTGTATTCAAGTAAGCGGTGAGAATCTCTTGCTTAGTGAATCTCTGTTCCAGGATAGCGGAAACTATGATTTCTTTTATCTTTCTGGTTACCGTTCTCTGGGTACCTACTGCATCAAAGAGGTTCCTGGCTAGCTGCATAGTAATGGTGCTACCACCACTGGTAGTTCCTCTCAGATACCTTACAATGATGGCTGGCAGGGTATTTAAATCCAAACCGGAATGGCGGTAAAAACGCAAGTCTTCTGTGGCTATGAGTGCATCAATGAGATGAGGAGATATCCTGTGAAGGGGGATGTTTACCCTATTTTCTCTTGTGTAAAAATTCTGTAGAACTTCTCCATCCTGGGAAATGACTTGGGTGGCTAAGTTGGATTTGGGGTTTTCTATTTCATCTAATGGAGGGATATCACTGCCTACAAAAATAACAGCTACCAAGATGATGATTCCCACAAGGCCTACCAGTCCCAGGAAAAACTTACGTGGAATGGAAAAGGATTTCCACTTGGACGGTTTAGCTTGTTTCTCTTCAGTCCCCTTACTCTTCTTAGGTGATCTGCTCATATAGAACGGTGTTAAGAAGCAAAGCCTGGAAGCAGATCAATACAATGAAATCGCGAATGAGTGTAGTAGCGCACATACTTCCAGCTGACCCAAAGATATTATATATTTTTGGATATGTTCACAGATCTAAGATTACATATGAGAATTTCCGCTTATCCTCAGCGCTGAAGCCTATTTCTTCATGATGTTTTGATAGAAGCTAATATAGTCTTCCATGCGCTTTTTCCCGTAGGCAGTTTTGAAGTTAGTGTGGGTAATGAAGAAAATTTTATCCTCTTCTGTAGTGAGAATTTCCTTTCCTACTTCACTATCCTTGAATGTCTTGATGTACTTTTCGGCATCTTCCACTTTAGAAAATCTACTGATGTAAGGGAGGAGCTTCTGGGTTTTAGTATAGGCAAAAGTGAAGACCCTAAGTTTCTGATCTTTGAATTCAGCCTTGTTGAAGTCGGAAATTTTTGATTGTAGCTCTGACTTAGGGAGTTCAGAGCTGACGTACATGAGTACGAAGATTCTATCACTTCCCTTCACGTCTTTGCTAAACCCTTTATATCGGGGATTATTGGGATCTGCATCTTCTGGATTAGCGCTTTCTTCTGCTGCTACTTCCTGGGGGTTAGCCTCACTGAATCCCTGTGAGAGAATCCTCAGTGTTTCTTTAGCCTGAGGAGTTACATCGGCTTCCGGAAAAGAATTCACTAGTTCAGTAAGAATGACTTTCATGCTATCATTTTTCCCTAAATAGCCATAAGACATTCCTCTAATGAAATACACCTCGGGTGCTACAATGCCCTCTTTATCAGCATACTTTTGGAGAATGAACTCACTAAAATCCAGGGAAGTCCTATACTGTCTGCCCTGATAGGCGTTATACAAGCCTTCATACGCCTGAGCATAGTCTTGCTCATCTTCCTTCAGTTCATCTGGATTTTTCCCCTCTATGAGATAGGCGTATACAGAATTGGGAAATTGATTGATGATAAAGTTTCGCTGTGCTTCTGCTATAGGAGATTCCTTCTCCGCATATAGTTGGTAAAGTGCATAGCGCGCTCGCAAGGTGTATTCAGAATCCTCGAATCTGTCTAAGAGATATTCTAAGGTAGCGATAGCAGAGTCAGGCTCTTCAAGTTTTTGGAAATAGATTTGGCCTAACATATAAAGGGCTTCCTCTACTTTGGCATTCGCTACTGCTTTCTCCTCTTCATTTTTGGGGATATCCTTATAGTAATTGTACTTATCCCCTACAGACTTTAGTAGGGTGCTATCTACCTCTTCAGCCACCGTTTCTGTTTCCTGATTAGCAGCAAATACGCTTGAACTGAGGGCCTTATTTTTTCTTCTCCAGTTATCTTCGTTTCTCCTGGTACCCCATATCTGTTGGAATTCTATTCGGCCACTAGAAATAGTAGCAGGGTTATCAAAGTACCACTCCCCTCCCTGGTTTTTGGATCCTTTACTATTAGGGTTATTGAGTGCATACAGATCATCCAGGTTACTATTACTGAGCTGGCTTTCTATTTCTTTGGCTTTTCTCTCCTCTTCCTTTCTTTTTTCTTCTGCTATGACTATCTCCACAATAGAATCTAGAGTCTCTTTAGGGAGTTCTGCCAGCATCAGCATGGAGTCTTGATATGTGATGGTTTCTTTATACGTGATATATTCTCCTAGAGTCTTTGCTAATCTCTTGATTTCGTCGTGCTCACTCATTTCCGGCGTGACAGCTTGGGCTGCACTATCATAGTAGGCTTGGGCTTCTGGATACTGCTGAAAGTTATAGAAGTATATTTCTCCTGATTTATAGTAAGAAAGTGTCTTTTGGATAGGATCACCTTTACTGGCTTGTAAGGACTGGCGCAGGAAGGATAAGGAAGAGTGCAGGCTATCTTTCTTCTGTTCTAAAAGGGCAAATTCGTAATATATCTGGTCCAGGTTATCCTCATTCTTTTCATCATTTACGAGTTTAGTGAGATACTTCTGAACTAAATCATCATCATCTTTCCCTCCCTGGAAGCGCACATACAATCTGGCAATCTTCATTTGGGCCCGGAAGCGGAAGTCATAGGCGTCTGTATTTTTCAGTACCTTCTGGTAGTGTTCCAGGCTTTTAGGGTAGTCTTCCATATGCTCATAAAGCTGGCCTAGCAGGTAATGTGCGCGTGCCCTTCTTCTTCTGATAGAAATATTCTCTACCTCTTCTACCAGCAGGCGGGTAGCTTCTGTGTATTCTTCTTGTTCCAAGGCTAGCCTACTTCTGAAGATGGCAAGATCCGCTAATAAGGCTTTGTCAGAAATTACTCTATTCCCAAATTCAAAATTATCCTCTAGGATGTCTGCAGACATGGTCTTATTTTCCATCTGGTAGAAAGTCTTGGCTATCCAGAGGTAGGTTTCAGGGACTCTGTCTGACTCAGGGAACTTTTCCAGTACCTCATCAAAATTCTGCATGGCCAGGCTGTAATTCTGCTTGTAGAACCAGGCAATTCCATTAAGTAGCCTACCATCATCTATATAATTTCCATTAGGATGCTTGAAAATGACGATATCATTTTTTTTAATGATCTCATCGAAATCTCCCTTGTAAGTTGAAATTTCTTGTTCACTCCCATAGTTGATGACTTCAATAAATCCTTCATATGGGAAGGCATACTGATCTTCCAGTTTGGCAGTAGTAATATTGAGCAGCTCGTTGGCATTGTAATAGCCATTAAAGTAAGAGGTAGTATTATGGTAGAATCTGGCGGGAAGATGTTTCTTTTCCTTATTACAGGAAATCATAACCAGCAGGACCGCAATTAGGAATAATTTTGTACTTTTGGCTCCTGTCATTTTCAATGAGGTTAAACGCGAAAATACCTTCGATTTTCGTATATTATTAGAAGACTGCAAATTAACTAATTCTTTCAAAAGCTTTAGGGCTATATGCTTAAAGACTTATACAAGCAACTGGCAGAAAAACTCAATACCAGATATCGCATCGAATTTATACATGATGAGACGCTTTATCAATCCAGAGTTTTAGTACTGAAGCCTATTAAGGCTATCGTGATCATCAGCCTTGCTGTTATTTTAATTGTAGGTGGTACAGCTTCACTTATTGTATTTACGCCTGCTATCAGAAAACATATACCAGGATACCATAATCCTGAGTATAACCAGACCCTTGAAGGGCTTATCTCACAGATAGAAGAGCTAGAAAGAACGAGGGCGGCCCAGGAATCTGTCCTTCAAAGTCTTCAGCAATTTGCGGGCCTTAATCCTGAAGAGACTCAGCTTAGTGTTCCTTCAGGAAGCGAGAATACGAATGTTATCCCGCTGCAGCAAGTAAATCCGCAATCTGCTAACGAAGGAAATCCGGCAACTGTTGTACAGCCTACTGCATCACCAGCGGTTACCCGTACATATCAGGCTAGTCCTGGTCAGATTACGACCGTTAATGCAGTTAATGAGGTAGGATTAGTACATTTATTTCCACCTTTAAAAGGTGAAATCAGGAAAAAATTTGATGAGGGTGAACCTCATTATGGAATAGATATTGTTGCAAATGAAAATGAACTGATTCACGCAGCTACTGATGGGTTTGTGATTCTCAAGGAATATTCAGAGGAGAATGGTCATGTCATAGGAATTGCCAGCATGCTACATGACATTGTGACTTTCTATAAGCACAATAGTAATACGCTGAAAGAAGTAGGCCAATACGTGAAAGCTGGAGAAGCTGTAGCGGTCATTGGAAACTCTGGAGAAAATTCTTCAGGACCACATCTACACTTTGAAGTCTGGTTTCAAGGGAAACCTCAGAATCCATTAAATTTTTATCGATCATTTGAGTAATTTACTATCGTCTATTTTGTTAATTTGATTGCACATGTTTGGAAGCAAAAACGAAAATAACTCAACAAGCTCTACCCCAAAAATGACTGAAAGAGGCCGTAATGTAATTTCATCCGGAACTGTTATTGTAGGTAACATTAACGCAGAAGGTGACCTTCGCGTAGAAGGAAAAGTGATAGGTACGCTAGTATGCGGTTCCAAGCTAGTAGTTAGCGAGACAGGACTTATTGAAGGGAATGTTGACGCTAGGAATGCTACCGTAGAAGGAGAAATCAAAGGAAACGTAGTTTCTCGTGAACTCCTTCAAATAGACAAAACCGGTAAAATATTTGGAGACATCTTCACCCAGAAGCTAGTAGTGCAGATGGGAGCTATCTTCACAGGAAGTAGTAGCATGAGTGAAGCTGCTAAAGATGTGCTGACCAAGTCGCCTCAGAGAGCTAAAGAGCTGTTGGCTAAAGCCTCCAAAGACAGCCTCAGTTCAAATGGGGATAAGAAGCCTGAGCTCAAGAAAGCTACTGGTCAGACCAGATAAACTGGCCAAACTGTGCATTAAGGGTAGCTCTACCTTATGGCAGACAAAAAACCAGTCCATAATTACATAAAATACGCAGGCTTAGGATTTGAAATCCTGGCCTGTCTCCTCATATTCTGTGGGATAGGATATGCACTAGATTCCTGGCAGGAAACAGAAAAGCCATGGTTCCTACTTACCTTCTCCCTCCTGGGATGTGCAGCCGCTCTCTATCTCATGATAAAAAGCCTGAAATAAATAGGTTTTTGTCCTTTCTTTCCTAGATTTGCAGTCCTGATTTTCGATGATTATCCCATCAATTTCAGATAGGTAATATATAAGCTCTTTATTGTGAGTATTCCACGCTTCATTACCATCATTCTACTCCTGATGATCATCTTGACTGGAATGGGATACCTGATAGCTCAGAGATATGGTTATGAACCCCTGGCTGCGGTGGCGGCGATCTCTTTAAGCGGCATGCTTGCCATGCTGGCTTACACCTTATCATATAAGGGATTGGAAAAAAAAGAGACTACCACCTTTGTCGCATATCTGCTTTCAGGAATGTTAGCTAAAATGCTGGTAGGGATTCTGACTGTAGTCTTTATTGCGCTGGAATACAAGGAAGTAGTAAGTGAGTATGTGGTTAGTTTCTTCCTTTCTTACTTTGTCTTTACCTCATTTGAAGTTTATGGTTTAATGCGTAAATTGCGCGCGAAAATTTGAACACTACTCAATTTTACTAGAGAGAGAAATTTTCTATGTCCATTAAGAAAGCGCTCCTTTGCTTTATTGTCCTACTAACAATGAACGGGGTTAGAGCTGCAGATGAACCTTCAGCAGATCACCACGGAGGAGAGGAGTTTAATGCCAAAGAAACCATTCTGCACCATATTCTGGATACCCATGATTGGCATATCACGGATATCCCCGCTGGAAAAGATGAACATGGTCATACTACCTATAAACCTATAGCCCTCCATCTTCCATGGTTATTTTACTCTTCCAGGGATGGTTTTGTATTTGCAGCCAATACCCATGCTTTGGAGGAGAAAGGGTACACAGTTTTTCATGAAAAAGTATATGCAGTTGACGCAGCTAGCCATGAGGGAGATGCGCATGCTGAAGCGGCACATGAAAACAGTGAAGGAGATCATGCTGCAGAAGCGCATGCGGAAGGAGAGGAACATGATCATCCTGCTAATGCAGATATGAGCGTGAGCGTAATAGACCTGTCAATTACCAAGACAGTTCTTCAGATGATGTTGGTAGGGTTACTGCTGGTATGGGTATTTACGAGCATAGCTAAGGCTTATGTAAGGAGGGAAGGACAAGCGCCTAAAGGTGCTCAGTCGTTCTTCGAGCCTATCATTGTTTTTGTGAGGGAAGATATAGCTAAAAATTATCTGGGTGATAAAGCGGATAAATTCCTGCCTTATCTCCTTACTTTATTCTTCTTTATCTGGTTTGCTAATTTATTGGGGCTAACACCCTTTAATTCTAATATAGCAGGGAACATATCTGTTACTGCGGCGCTTGCAGTGCTGACCTTTATTCTGATTCAGTTTAATGGAACTAAGGATTACTGGCAGCATATTTTCAATACGCCTGGTGTTCCCTGGTGGCTTAAGTTTGGTATTCCTTTGATGCCCATTGTGGAGTTAATAGGTTTATTTACTAAGCCTTTTGCCTTGGCAGTACGTTTATTTGCGAATATAACAGCAGGTCACTTTATGGTACTGGGCCTGATCTGTCTGATTTTCATTATGGGAAATAACGGGACTAACTTCACCGGAGGAATGGGAATTATGCCCATCTCTGTGCTGTTTACTACCGTGATTTTCGCCTTGGAGATGATAGTAGCTATTATCCAGCCCTACATATTTACTTTGCTAACAGCGGTATTTATAGGGATGGCTATGGAGTCTCATGATGATCATCACTAATAGTTCTTGAAAAAAGAGTTTATTCATTCATAAATTTTTTTCTATGGAGACCATCGGTATTATGGGTGCTGGAATCGGCGCCGGACTGGCCGCAATCGGAGCAGGAATGGGTATCGGTAGACTGGCTGCAGCGTCAGTAGAGTCTATCGCCAGACAGCCAGAAGCTTCAGGAGACGTACGTGGTGCGATGATCCTGACAGCTGCCTTCATTGAGGGTGTTGCCCTTTTTGGAGAAGTAATCTGTCTGTTAGCTGTTCTGAAATAGTCAGAAACTATGGAAACAGGTCGAGGGAATGCCTCGGCCTCCTTTCTCCTACTTGTTTGAAGCGTTATAAAAAGACCTAATAGAAACCAATTATGGAGATCATATTACCCCAGTTAGGATTATTCCTTTGGACACTCATTATCTTCCTCACTTTCTTCGTAATTCTACGCCGTTTTGCCTGGAAGCCTATCATAGATGCCATCAAGTCAAGAGAAGATTCTATTGAGAGTTCTCTTTCTGAAGCTAAAAGAGCCAGGGAGGAAATGGAGCAGCTAACTACCCAAAATGAAAACCTGCTGAAAGAAGCACGTGCAGAGAGGGATAAGATCATTCGCGAGGCAAATGACATGCGTGAGAAGCTTATAGAAAAAGCTAAGGGGGAGGCAGAGGCATACAAGCAGGGGGAACTAGATAAAGTAAAACAGCTCATAGATGCTGAGAAAAGTGCTGCCCTGAATGAAATCCGGAACACTTCAGGTACTATGGCTATAGAGATAGCTGAAAAGATTCTCCGTAAGCAATTTGAGAATAAGAAGGAGCAGCAGGCTTTTGCAGAGAAATTGATTTCCGAGTTGAGTCAGAACTAAGTATATCATGGTAGAAGATCGCATAGGATATAAGTACGCTAAGTCTATCTACAGCCTGGCAGAGGAAAAGAAAGCTCTCAAGGCTGTGCATAAAGATATGCAGCTCTTGCATGAAACAGTTTCTGACAGTAGAGAACTTCGAAATTTCCTGGAGAGTCCCATCATTAAAGCAGACACCAAAGAGGCGGCGCTAACAGAGCTTTTTGGAAAGAAATTTACTTCTGAGATAAGCACCACTTTACTTCAGTTACTGGTAAGGAAAGGAAGAGAAGCCTACCTGCCTTATGTAGCATCTGCTTTCCTGAAAATGTATGATAAGGCACACAAGATTATTCGCGGGGTACTGACAAGCGCACAGAAGGTACCTGCTGCCATGTTAAAAAAGATAGTAAAAACAGTAGAAGAAAAGACGGGAGGAAAATTTGAAGTAACCACAGAAGTGAATCCTGATTTAATCGGAGGATTTACCCTAAAGATAGATGATCAATTATTTGATGGAAGCGTTTCTTCTTCCATCAGAAGAATTAAACAACAGTTTTCAGTTTAACCTAATTTTGCCCTTAGCGGGTAAAGCATACAGTAATACTAAAAATAACTTAATCATATGGCTGCTGTAAGACCTGAAGAAGTCTCCTCCATACTCCGCGAACAGCTTTCCAATTTTTCTTCTGCTGCCCAGTTAGAAGAGACTGGAACCGTACTCCAGATAGGGGATGGTATTGCAAGAATATATGGACTCACTAAAGTAAGAGCTGGTGAGCTGATAGAATTTGAAACAGGCCTAAAAGGGATGGTACTGAACCTGGAAGAAGATAATGTGGGGGCGGTACTGTTTGGAGATTCTACAGGTATTAAAGAAGGAGATACAGTTAGAAGAACTGGAAGTATTGCTTCTATTCAAGTGGGAAATGGTCTGTTAGGCCGTGTAATTAATCCACTAGGAGAGCCCATAGACGGGAAAGGACCTATACAGGGAGATCTTTATGATTCTCCATACGAAAGGAAAGCTCCAGGGGTAATTTTCCGTGAGCCTGTAGCAGAACCCCTACAAACAGGTATCAAGGCGATCGACTCTATGATCCCTATTGGTAGGGGACAGAGAGAGTTGATCATTGGAGACCGTTCTACAGGAAAAACAGCCATTGTGGTTGATACCATTATTAACCAGTTAGAAAATCACAAAAATGGAGAGTCTGTATTCTGCATCTATGTGGCTGTTGGGCAGAAAGCCTCTACAGTAGCCCAGGTGGTGAAAGCCCTGGAAGATGCAGGCGCTATGGACTATACAGTAGTAGTAGCAGCTCCGGCTTCTTCTCCTACCCCACTTCAATTTTTCGCGCCTTTTGCAGGTGCTGCTATCGGTGAATTCTTCCGAGATACTGGTAAGCCTGCCCTGGTAATTTATGATGACTTATCTAAACAGGCGGTAGCCTACCGTGAGGTGTCCCTCTTGCTGAGGCGTCCTCCAGGTCGTGAGGCATACCCTGGGGATGTGTTCTACTTACACTCCCGTCTGCTAGAGCGTGCGGCTAAAGTTATTGCTGATGATAGTATAGCAAAAAATATGAATGACCTTCCTGAAGCCTTTAAGCCACTGGTCAAAGGGGGGGGATCTTTGACAGCACTTCCTATCATTGAAACTCAGGAAGGGGATGTCTCAGCCTATATTCCTACTAATGTGATTTCTATTACGGACGGCCAAATATTTTTGGAGACAAATCTCTTCAACTCTGGGGTACGTCCTGCGGTAAACGTAGGTATCTCTGTATCTCGTGTGGGTGGTTCTGCTCAGATTAAACCCATGAAAAAGGTATCTGGTACGCTGAAGTTGGACCTGGCTCAGTTCCGTGATTTGGAAGCCTTTGCCAGATTTGGGTCGGACCTGGATAAAGCTACCCAAAGACAGCTAGAGCGTGGTCGCAGATCAGTACAGGTACTGATTCAGAAGCAGTATAGCCCGGTAGCCGTAGAGAAGCAGGTAGCTGCTATTTATGCTGTGTCCCGTGGATTTGCTGATACTGTGCCTGTAGACAAGATCAATGAGTATGAGGCAAGACTGATTCAGGAAATCGATATGTCTGCGCCACAAATATTTGAGCAAATCAAGGCTAAAAAGTGGACGGATGATGTGCAGGCTGCGCTAAAAGAAGTTTCTGAAAAAGTGGCAAAAAGTTTTGAATAATGGGATAGCCTATGTGCTTCCTCAAACATACAGATAGCAGTTTATGGCTAATCTTAAGGAAATAAAATCTCGGATTAAGACAGTTAAGAATACCCGTCAGGTGACTAACGCCATGAAGATGGTGGCAGCAGCTAAGCTGCGTAAAGCGCAGGACAGGATGCTTCAGCTCAGACCTTATGCCTCTAAACTGAAAGAAATCATTGGGAATGTGATGTCAGCTGTTGATCAGGAAGAAATACCTTCTCGTCTGGTAGAACAGCGGGAAGTAGATAATGTACTTGTCATCATCGTTACTTCTAACCGTGGATTGGCAGGCCCCTTCAACTCCAATATCATCAAGCATGCAAATGCATTCATCCATGAGCATTACCCTGGCAAGAGAGAAGAAGGGAAGCTTCATATGCTATGTATAGGAAGAAGAGGATATGATTATTACAATAAGAGAGGATATTCTCTCATTGGAGAAAATCATGATGTGTTCACGAAACTCTCCTTTGATCTGGTAAATGAAGTGGCTGACAGGGTGTTTGAGGGGTTTCTTGCTGGAGAGTTTGATAAGGTGCATCTGGTATTCAATGAGTTTAAGAATGTAATGTCTCAGAACAGAATAGCGGAAGACCTTCTCCCCTTAGCCGTAAGCTCTCTGGAAACGGAGACCGAAGAAGAGGGAGGGATTAATATGGATTACATATTTGAGCCGGATAGAGAGCAGATACTGACAGACTTAATTCCCAGAGCTTTACGCATACAGCTTTTCCGCGCCGTGCTAGAATCGAATGCATCTGAGCAGGGCGCTAGGATGGTAGCCATGGATAAGGCTACTGAGAACGCAGAGGAGCTACTGAAAGGCTTAAAAATCAGCTTTAATAAAGCTCGGCAGGCCTCTATTACTACAGAAATTCTGGAAATTTCTGCAGGTGCAGATGCCTTGGCAGCTCAATAAACCATACACACATTCAGTATTACACAACACAGACAGGTCGGTGCTGATGCATCAGCCTGTTTTTTGGTCACTATTTCCCCTTCCTTTAACGTTATCAATTTACATTATGTGGATTACTTAAGTACATCCTCATTTTTTTGCATGAATAGTAGGCTTGCATACTACTTTAAACCTATTACTAATAACCTGTTTGCACCATGAGCCATTATAAGGTCATTGAAGGGATTAGGTATGACCGTAAGATCCTGGAAACTGTGGATAAGAAAATCGTAAAAGATGCTCATCCTTTTATCACCTTACAGCTAGCTCAGGAAATTCTCCCTCTCACTAAAGATGAGCGAGAAATCACCCCCACTGAAAAGAGAAGCTTCTACTACCTTCTCTCTACCTACCAATGGGAAAATGAGGCCGAGCAGTGGCTCAGAACCCAATTAGAAGAACCCCTACAAGAAAGCCTGGCTGAGTCAGTAAATCGTATTGTTGTAAGGCAGTTTGGGCTTAAGGGCCTTCAGCTAGACCTGGGAGAGGAAGAAATACAAGCCCAACATAAGCTCGTAGAAATGGGGCTTCCTTTTTCTAAGGCACTTGAAAAAGCAGTACGTTTTCTAGCAGATGGAAAATTTTCTCCTACCCCTTTCCTGACTCCCAGAGAAGCTATCAGAAATATTTACCAATTGTGGGAAGAAGATGAAAAGACGCGTCAGCAGCTGAATGAAAAACTCCATTCCCTCCTCAATCATGGGAGTAGGGTCAAGCTATTACCTTGGCTACCAGAAATGGATGCTATGGAAGACCCTAATGAAAGAGAGGAGTATCTGGCTACCTTATCAGATGAGGTTGATATAATCTATCCCACAGAAATGGAGTCCGTGAAAGACTACTGGATCTTTTACCTCACCATAGAAAAGCTCAGTTATTTTGGTTGGATACTAATAGATAGAGAATCCATTGTAGCCCCTTATATTTACGGAGATAACTTTTAAGTAGTCTCCATATATGGCCCCTTTTTTCTTGAGAATTTCCCTTTTTACACTCATAGCATCGACTCTCTCCTGTAGTTCTTATAAATTATCTGTAGAAAGAGTTTCTTCTCTCACACCTATGCTGAAGGAAGTATCAGGACTTACCATAGACAATCAGCAAAAGGTGTGGGGACTTAATGATAGTGGAAATCCTGCTAGTCTATACCAAATAGATTTTTCAGGGAACCTTATAGATTCCATGCTGATAGTGGGGACTGAGAATAAAGATTGGGAAGCCTTAACCACTGATCCTGAGGGGAACTTGTACATACTGGATGCGGGTAATAATGGGCATAGTAGAAAAGACCTGAAGATGTACATCTGGGATCAAGCCTCTCGTTCTGTAACTGCGATTCCATTCTCCTATAAAAACCAGAATGCATTTCCTCCTGCAGAAAAGGATAAGTTCTTCGACTTGGAAGCTGCATTTTGGGCTGAGGACTATATATACCTCATAGGTAAGAATAGGTTTACCACAGCTGACTCAGGAGCTAGGGTATACAAACTTCCCATCCAGGAAGGCTCTTACAGCCTGAATCCCATAGCTGAGGTAGACCTGGGGAAATTTGTGGCTACGGATGCTGCTTTATCTCCTGGAGGTACCCTGGCTATCCTTACGTATCGTTTGGCACCTCTGCCTAATGTCCCTGGTTTACAGAGCCGCCTGTTTCTCATAGAGAACTGGCAGGGAGAGGGTTCATACATCATCTCAGCTTCTAAAAAGGTTCCCCGTAAAGGCCTTTTGAGACAGTACGAAGCCATAGAATGGATAAGTGAAGAAGAGATTCTCATAGGAAGTGAGGAAATCAGAGGAAGAGGCCCCGTTCTACTTAAGGTAAGATTAAAGAAGAGGAAGTAAGGTCTACTTGGCTTAAAAGTTCCTTGGTTAAAGGGAATCCTAATGGACAGGCTGCTTAAGCTGCCTATTAGCAGGGATTGGCCAGTGTTTCTTGCAGCGCCTAAAGTCGCCGGCCCATTTTCTATCAGCTTACTTATGTCTGTGCAGTATTTCTGTCATTCCATTGGGTATTTCTGGGGATGAGAAGCAGCGCCAAACGGAATCTTGCGTAGCATATGCTGACGTTTTCAATAGAGGTGCGAGATGCCGCATGGCCCTTCCTCTTAACGCACTTATCCCTGCGTTATGACATGGTGGGAAGGGGGATCTTTCTTGACTCCATCGTAGCCGAAAATGACTAGTCCGAAAGGACACCAACAGCATGGCTCTGTAGGAGCCAAATCTTAACCTTATCCTTCCTGGCGTAAATCCCGAATCCGTTTTCTGGCTTCTACAGAAAAGAGGCTACCGGGGAAAGTGGTAAGTAGCTCCAAGTAGAATTTCATGGCATTCTCAGGATCATTCAAGGTGTAATCATGAATCCTTGCCTTGGTGTATAAGGCATCATCTCCATAAATGTCATACATGAAGCTCTCCAGAATCCTGTCAATAAACTGTAGGGCAGGATTTATTTGGTTTTGCTTCAGGTAGATATTTACCTTTTCCCACATGATCTCATCTGCCAGACTGTGGTTTGGGAAATCATAGGCCAGAGAATCTAGTAGGTCCAGGGACTCCTGATACTTACGTTGATAGCTGAGAAGCTGTGCGCTAGCAAATATCTCCAAGGCAGTGGTAGTAGTATCCAGGCCTGTATTATCCAGAATAGTCAGGTTGAGCCTGATCGCATCATTAGAAATATCGTTAGAGGTATTATCCTTGATAGCGCTGAGGAGGGCTTCTGCCAGATTAAATTCTCCCTTATAATAAGAAAGCTGAGCCAGCTTATACTTAGCCAGCGCCCTAATCTGGGGGTTTCCTTCGTCGAATGCCTCACTCACCTCAGTATAATTCGTGCGGGACTGCGCGTATGATTCCTGCATAAGGTGGATGTCTCCTAGCAGAAGCTTAGTTTTAGCCCACTCTTCACTAATGGGAAGTTGAGGGACCAGGCTGTTGAGATTTTTCAAGGCCGTTTCTAGCTCAAAGAGGTAAAATACCTGAAGATTGGCCTGCCTGTAGATAGCTTCAAAATAAGACGGATTTCTGTCAAACTCTTTCAGGAGGCTTTCATAGTCCTGCACCGCTTGCCTAATAGATAGCATATCTACTGGCAACTGATCAAAGGCTTTCAGCTCCCCATTGATGGCTTTCGCCATGTGTGACTGATAGAAAAATCTCGAATTTTCTTTTCTGTCTATGAGGTAATCTAGCGCCCGGTTGGATAAGTCATAGCGTTTGTTATTACGCATGGTCTCCGCAAATGCAAAGACCCTTTCTCCATCCTCATTAAACAGCCTGTCAATAGATTTTACCTGCACAAATGCCTCAAAGAAGTTTTCTGCCAATACATAGAATTCATACAGAATGGTTCTCAAGCCTAGATCATTGGGATTCTTATCAGAGGCTTTCAATAGGGTTTCTTCTATTTTCTCCTGAGAATCTGGCCCTACCATATTCAGGATTTCCAGCTTAACAGTGCTTAAGTTGGAAGCATTATCACTATAGAGATTTAAGTAGGAACTAGTTGCCTCATCGTATTCTCCTAGCTGCTTGTAGATGTTAGCTATCTCGCTACTGAAGGCGTATTCTCTCTTTAATTTTTTAGCTCCCTGTAAATAGGCCTGAAGGGCATATTCCAGCTTTCCTGTTTGGTAGAGGTAGGAGCCTATCTGAATGAAATTCCCTTCTGAAGAAAGTGTTTTGAGAATGACTTCATCATAGAGCTTTTCTGCCTGCTTAAGAGAGCCTGTTTTTTCCAGTAGTCCAGCTTTCATGATAGGGAGAATAACCAGATCCCTATGTTTCTTGACTGACTTGTCCAGAAATTTAATGGCCTCATCAAACTGTCCTAATGCCTCATAGCTGCCCACAATACGGGTGAGATTTTTTTCAGAAGGATCATTCTTGACCAGTTTCTGGTACAACTCCAGGGAAGACTCAAACTCTCCATCAATAAAATACTGTTCTGCCAAGGCTGCTTCCTGGTCAACCTGTGCTAAAAGAATAGTGCCTGTTAATGAGAATAAAAGAAGGCAGGAAAAAAGCTTTTTCATACACATAGAACGAGTAAATGATCCAATAAGTTAAAACCTTTCAGATAGGAAAAACAACCTGAAAGCCTAATAATTCAAACAGTATCTTGGAGTAGCTCGTCCAGTGAGGAGTTATACACCTATCATCTTACCGTATTCTTCTGAATTCATGAGATCTGCATCAGTAGTGGATCCGGTAATTTCCAACTTAATCATCCATCCCTGACCATATGGATCTTCATTTACGACCTCAGGCTTTTCTTCCAGCTTAGTATTTATTTCAATGACACGTCCTGCCACAGGAAGAAAAAGATCAGAAACTGTCTTCACCGCTTCTACTGTACCAAAGATATCATTCCGCTCTAGGTTTTGGCTTAGTGTCTCTATTTCTACATAGACAATGTCTCCTAGCTCACCCTGAGCAAAATCTGTAATCCCTACTGTGGCAGTATTACCACTTTCATCAATGCGAATCCATTCATGTTCTTTGGTGTAGAGAAGGTCGACAGGTAGATGCATAATTAAAAATATGTGGGTCTATAAAAATGTGGCGCAATATACACCTTTTTTGGTAGATAAACAGGTGGTTCTCAGGGATTTTTATGGGCAGGGCTAAACCATAGAGATGCAATCCATTGCATCCCTAAACCAGTCTTTATATCCTACTAGCTGAGGGTGTAAACCCATAGCTAGTAGGAGGTAAAGAGGACGGATCTGTCCTCAAAGTCAATACATCTTTTCTCTACATAGTTCATTTCTTCAATCTAATGTCCCACTATTGAAATAGTGGGCTCATGGTCAAGATTGGACTATCTGCTTCAGCTGACTACGCATTATAAGGGTGGATACATCCCTACATTGGGTCGCTTATTCCCTCAAAGCCAACCTTCCTATCTCTATATAGGTATTTTCTTCTACCTAATGCCCCACCATTGAAATGGTGGTCTCATGATTAAGGTTGGACCGTCTGCTTTGGTCCCTGAGCTTGTCGAAGGGTAGCTGATGAAGAGTTTCAAGGGCGGATAAATCCACCCCTACCTTGGGATTCATTTTCAGTATAACTTTCTTATGTGATAAATCTGCCACACATCGGCTCCGTATGAGCCAAACCCCACTAGCCCGATAGGGCGGAAAAGAATTCAGGGTGCCGTAGGTACCCCACCTATGGCTGTAGTCTAACCGCTTGCTTACATAGTTCCACAAATGCCTTCATATTGGTAGGGAGATGTGCGTTCTCCAATATCCATGAACGGTTTGTCTTCGCCATTTTGTCTTTGTATACGTCCAGATGTGCTAGCACTTCTTGTATTTGCTTCTTCAAACCAGGCACATTAAAGGGCTCCACTACAAATCCATTCTCTCCGTGAACGATCAGCTCCTGATGGGCAGGTATATCATTTACTATGGGGATAGCGCCCACATATCTCCCTTCACTCAGGGCATTAGAATAGCCGTCATAGACTGGAGCAGAAATAAGTACATCCACCAGATTCCAGAGTGCACATACCTCTTCACGGGAGATAAGTTCCCATGAGATATAGAGGTTGGGATGGGTAGCCGCTAATTGTTTTCCTTTTTCGATGATACTAGCAGAAATCCCATAACCGGCAGAGAAGAGGATGTATGTAGTATCCTGATCTCCTTCTACCAATAATTCTGCTATGGTATCCAGGATCAATTCCCCCTGATAGATGGGTTTAAGCCCTCTGGGACTCAGTACTACTTTTTGATGAGTCTGTATACCATATTTAGTTCTAAGTCTTTCAAGTTCCTCCTTGGGAGCTTGGAAGAGCTCTTCTTCTATACCCCAGCGGTTCAAGTGAACCTTCTCCTTAGCTATCCCAAACCACTCCCTTACTGCATAGACAAGCTGGAGATTATCTCCTGTAATAAAGTCTGAGCGTCCCAATGCTCGCTTGACCAGTCGCCTAAACAGAGGTTGTTTGAGGGAGGAGAGGATTCTTTTGTGTGGGCTAAGGGGTTCTATCTGCCCCCAGAGCTGTTGGAGAGGTATATCCCTCCCTATGCCCTTAGGTGAATACTCAAAGATATCGGCGCCCATAGCTACACTTCCCATAGGTCTGAAGCCCGATCTATCTGCCCATACGCCATAAGGAGTGATGTTGATGGGATTAGCGATGTCAACTTCATGAACCTCCAAGGCTTGCCTCAGCCTTCTACCTGAAAGCAGAAAACTCAGGTAAGAAGGATTTCCGTCTTCTCCCCTTACTGGCGGGATATACACACAGGGCACATAGCCTAGCTGGTAGCTGGAAAAGCTGAATACGGTTACTTGCACGCCTGCCTCCACTAAGCCCTTAGTCCACTTCTGGGTATGGAAAGACCTGGGGTCTGCTATGACGCCTATATGCATATTGGCGAAGGTAGGGAGGAATTCCCAACAATTTGTAGAGGCGAAAAATTTTTCGCCTATGGCTGGAACTGCATAGGTTTCATTAGATCCCGTTATACCCCCAGAGCCTACTGGGAAGACATAAGTAAGGCTGAGTGAGAAAATTTCTAAAAGAAGAGTTAAAGAGTCATCTTAAGGTTTTTGGAAGAGGATCAGAATGGAGTGTAAGTAGGAAAGTATTAGGTAAAAATTTTACAAAAGGGTATTCAATTTTTATACTCTTTCGTTCCTACATGGAGCGACATTTCTTTTGTATGTATAAGAAACACCTACTTGAAGATTATTTCAAAATGTCCAACTCTACTAAGTGTTTCTTGCTATTGGTTATTCTCATTATCCCATGCTTATCAATAGTATATTCCCAAATAAAAGGTTCTAACAGCCTGTCTGATGTAGGACTAGAAGTAAACACAGTGAAACCAAATCCCGTTAGTGAAAACACTTTTTTTTACCTAGGGAAATTTGGGTTATATAGTAAGCTAGTAGGAGTCCCTCCCAATCGAGTGCAGAAATATGGATACGTGAGTGAGGAGGGGGAAGTAATGATTTCTTTTCAATTTGATGAGGCAACCTCTTTTTCTAATAGAGATGGATTTGCAAGGGTTAAGAAAGGGAGTAAGCCATTTTTACTAGATACACTAGGGAATCTTTACTCTTTGGCTACTAAATATGAGGAGCTTGACCTCGAAACAGAAGCGCTAGACATGCACGGAAATTGGGGTAAGTAAATACCACCTGATATAGGTCAATTCCCTTCCATCAAAATTATTCTCGGATATGATATGTACATGGATAGCCTCCCATCCTCTATTACTAATATTCATGAACT
>JBCCLI010000051.1:0-24271 GCA_039026975.1 Bacteroidota bacterium
CGTGATTAGCATCTACGGGAAAGGCTAGTACGGTAGGAATATTCTCCTCAGGTTCAAGCCCTTTGTCCTTTACATAGCCCTCATAGGCAGAGACAATGTCAGCAGCATGTTTTTCAAGAATTTTTTCGGGATGATCTTTATAGGAAATAAATTCCTTCCCATTAATGGGTAAGATCTCAGATTTCTGTAAAGATACACCAGCAAGAAGTTTTTTCTGTGTAAAAATTATGCAGAGCATATTAGTATTCGGAATTGGTTTTGTATGTGATTACGCTTAAAAGCTATAGATGACCTTAATATTCCCTTGGGTGAGCAAGTGGTGTGTGTAGGGAACGGAATGCCTAGGATTGAAGCTGGGGACGAAGAGCAGAAAAATGATCAGAACAAATTGTTTTTCAGCTTCCTGAAATACCTGTTGTAATTCAATTGTATATCGCTAAAAATAGGGGAAATATTGTATGAGTCAATAGCGAATATCCTGAGAATTTTGCCTTGGCCTTAGAATTTTTGGATTTAATCCTACAAATTTTTGGTTGTTCTAACATTTGTCCCGTATGAATGGTCCAATCATTCCTGGTAGTTAGCTGCCGAGTGGTGTTAAGATAGCTTTTCAATAATATGAAGATAAGAGAGTTTGTATTTCAGATATACAGTTAATCACGCCCTTTATGTCAAAAGTAAATCCTGGCTTACGATGGATTTCTGTAGCTGATATGCAGAAGTGTGTCCAAATGTCCCAGGCCATTACCCTTATGCGCTCGGCCTTTAGTCAGCTTTCTGCTAATAAGGCCCAGGTTCCCATACGGACACATATGAAATTTTATGAAGGGATAGCTGAGCTGTTGAGTATGCCGGTATTCCTGACGGATCAACAACAGAGCGGATTAAAGCTTGTGGCTCTTTCTCATGAGAATCCCCCCCTGGAGCTTCCCTTTATCCAGGCCCTTATGATAGTGATGGATGCCCGTAGGGGATTTCCCTTGGCATGTATGAGTGGCGGCTGGGTGACTCATATGCGCACGGGAGCAGCAAGTGGCTTAGCTACTCAGCTGTTGGCCAATAAGGAAGCGAGTGTACTCGGCATCTATGGGACAGGTGCTCAGGCCTATACTCAGCTAGATGCCATCATGGAAGTGAGGCCCATCAAGAAAGTGCTACTGTATAACAGAACTCCCAGAAATACTTATCTCTTCTGCGGGAAGGTGCGGAAAAAATATAATATAGACTTTGTGGTATTGGAGGAACCCTCCGGCTTTCAAGCGGCAGATATCATCTGCACCTGTACTAGGTCTCAGACACCTATCCTGAAGTTATCAGATGTGAAACCCGGCGTACATATCAACGCTGTGGGGGCCTACCGCGCA
The DNA here is from genome assembly GCA_039026975.1 of Bacteroidota bacterium. Taxonomy (GTDB): domain Bacteria; phylum Bacteroidota; class Bacteroidia; order J057; family J057; genus JBCBKZ01. The sequence continues at coordinate 1,365 of JBCCLI010000051.1, forward strand.
GATATGGCTGAAATAGGGGCTGATTTAGTGACAGCTTCCAGCATATACGTAGATCAAGAAAGTGCCTGTAGGGCAGAAGCAGGTGACCTTATTCAAGCTGCGGACTTACACGACCTCAATATTACTGGGGAGCTGGGACAGGTATTACTAGATCAGCTTCCAGGACGTGCAAGCGCTCAACAAATTACCCTCTTTAAGTCTGTAGGGAATGCGGCTCAGGACTTAGCCCTGGCTTCTCATATTCTCCAGCGAGCTCAAGAACAAGAGCTAGGCCAGTTATTGCCGCTATAATGGCATCGTAGCTTCACTTAGCCACCTTTCTTCGCTGGTGGTTAAGTGGGGAACCAACGTCTCAAAGACATGTCTATGGTAGGTATTCAGCCATTTTCTCTCCTCTTCCGTGAGCATACTTCTTTCCACTAGGGAAGTGTCAATAGGACAAAGGGAAAGGGTCTCAAACCCCAGGAATGTACCAAATTCACTTTCCCCTTTATTCACCGTGAGCACCAGATTTTCTATCCTAATCCCATACTGCCCTTCCCGGTAGATTCCCGGTTCATTAGAGGTGAGCATACCTTCCTTAAAGGATGCCATAGAATACCCACCGCTAGCTCCCAGGTTTTGGGGACCCTCATGTACATTCAGGAAAAAACCTACCCCATGCCCTGTTCCATGTCCATAGTTGAGCTGTTCTCTCCAGAGGGCTTCTCTCGCCAGAGAGTCCAGTTGGTACCCTTTAGTGCCTTCAGGATAAATAGCTAACGCCAGCCTTATATGCCCTTTAAGGACTAGGGTGAAATCTTTTTTCTGTTGCTTGTTAGGGCTTCCTAATGCCACCGTACGGGTTATATCTGTGGTTCCATTGAGGTACTGCCCCCCTGAGTCAAGCAGGTATAAGCCTGTAGGTTCCAGGGTGCTGGCAGTTTCTTCCGTAACAGCATAATGCACTATGGCGCCATGCCCATTATAGCCTGAAATAGTCTGGAAACTATTGGTTACAAAGCCAGTCTGCTCGCTTCGGAAGGCCTCTAATTGTTGGGCAGCAGTCAACTCAGTTATGGGGGTCTTTTCCAGATTTTCCGCTAACCATATGAGAAATTTTACCAGGGCTACCCCATCCTTGATCATCACTTTTCGGATGTTACTTATCTCTACTTCATTCTTGACAGCTTTTAGGAGGGTAACAGGAGAATTTATCTGACTAGTGCTAATCTGTTCAGGGATAGACATGAATAAGGACTCTGGGATATTCTCCCAGCTCAGGCTGCTCCCCTCTGCTAAGGAGGAGATATGGGTAGCTACTGATTCATAGGGGGCTATTTGGATGCCAGCCTCCGCCAGTGTCTGTATCAGTTCTTGATCTAGTTTTTCAGCTTCTATAAATAGCGTTCCCTCTTCAGGGCCTATTAGCAAGTAAGAGAAAAAGACAGGATTGAATGAAATATCTTGTCCTCTAAGATTGAGAATCCATGCTATTTGGTCCAGTGCTGTGAGTAGCAGATAGTCCGTATTCATCTGTTCCCTCACCTGGCTGAGCTTATCCGCTCTTTCTACACCCGCAAATGCAATATCGTGTTCAAATATCTTTTTGGTGGGTAAGACAGGACGCTTACTCCACAGTTCAGTAACGGGATCATAAGAAGAGTTTATGCGGATTCCCAGCTTGGAGAAGGTTTTCTCCAGGCCCATCACAGTATGATTAGTGAATACATGACCATCTACCCCTATCTGACTTCCCTTCTTCAATTCTGACTGTAACCATTCCACATGTGTAGGTACATCAGCTAGGCCTGCTTTAAAAAGGGTGATATCTCTACCAGCCAGTTGTTGTTCTGCCTGGATGAAGTATCTGAAATCTGTCCAAAGGCCTGCTTTTGTTGCAGTAATCACCACGGTAGCATTAGAGCCCGTGAAACCTGTAAGCCAAGGGATAATTTTCCAATGATCTGCCAGGTACTTATTCTGATGTGGGTCTTTATTAAAGAATATACAGGCATCTATACCTGCATGTTCCATATGAGATCTGATGACGTCAAGAATATCCATAGGTTATGCTAGTGCTTCTATCTCAGCTATTTGTTTTATGAGAGGCTCTCCTATTCGGGCTGCGCCTGTAGGGGTAATGTGGAAGTCATCCTCAATTCTAACGCCTCCAAAGCCCATCCAGTCTGTTAGGGCAGCATAATTGATAAAGTCTGTAAACTTCTGCTGACTTTTCCACTGTTCTATGAGGTCTGGAATAAAGTAAATACCGGGTTCTACCGTTAGGCAGAATCCCTCTTCCAGCTTTCTTCCCAGGCGTAAGGCACGTAGGCCAAACTGGTTGTTTCTACTAATTTCTTGGTTATAGCCTACCAGGTCTTCTCCTAAATCTTCCATATCATGCACATCCAGGCCTATCATATGCCCCAGGCCGTGTGGAAAAAATAAGGCATGGGCGCCCGCTTGAACGGCTTCTTCCACATGGCCTTTCATCAGACCTAATGCCTGCAAGCCCTCTACCATGACCCTGGCTACTTGCAGATGGATCTGCTGATAGGGAGTTCCTGGCCGTAATGCCTCCTGAGCTGCTTCAAAAGACTGAAGGACGAGTTGGTAGATTTCCTTTTGTTGGGGGGAGAAGGTAAGCCCTACAGGAACTGTACGAGTCAGGTCTGCTGCATAATGAGAGGGGGAGGAGGCCCCAATATCAAAGAGCAGCATTTGCCCCTTTTTCAGCATATTATGTTTGGCGTGATTATGGAGAAACTGTCCATTCACCGTTAAAATCATAGGATAGGCCAGCTCGCAATCTGCTTCATACATGAGCTGGTAGGCAGCGCTCCCTACCTCAGCTTCTGTTTTTCCTGCCCTTGCCTGCTTCATGACTGCTAGGTGCATCTTGTTGGTAAGGTTGACAGCCTTAGCCATTTCTGCTATTTCCCTTTCTTCCTTGATGGCTCGCTGCTGGATCACTGCCTGAATCAGCGAAACAGATACCATCTGTCCTACCATAGCAGGACTGGCAGAAAGCCATTCACCCACTTGAAAAACTCTTTCTTTTCTATATGGAGGGAGGAGGTGGATGGGCTGTCCGGAGGCATGGGCTTTGGTTAGTTTTTTCACTAGGTCTGAAAGGCTTAGTACCTGTGAGATACCTGCTTTAGCAGCTTGGGCGTCTAAGGAAGGCTGTGGGCCTGTCCATACCAGATCATGTATGTCAGGCTGTGGGCCTGTCAGGTAACTGACGCCTTCCTCCAGGTCAACTAGCAGGCTATGTCCCGGGCTATCTATTCCGGTGTAGTACAGGAAGTTACTGTCTTGTCTAAAGTGATAAGGATTAGCCGGGTAATTCATGGGACTTTCCTCATTACCCATAATAAGGATTACCCCCTGGCTGATGTGGGACATTAATTTTTCTCTTCTAGCAGAATAAACAGCAGCTTGAAACATAAATAACAACAAAATTTTAGGGGTCCGCTCATACCCTCCACTAAGCCGACTGAAGGCTTATCATCCGAACACAATGATATACTGAATATTTCTTCTAGTGGGTATATCTGCTAAGGTAAGCAAACTATTCAGGAAAAGGAGGGTGTATAGGGAATATGTGAGTACCAGCTTGGTTTCTCACATCCATAAATCCTGATAGGAACTCTACGGATCACTAAATCATTCTAAATTCTACTGCCAGGCTGCTGTAGACTGGAACCGCTTTTCCATTTAGAACCCCTGGCTCCCAGATAGGCATTTTGTTGAGAATTCTCAAGGCTTCCTCATCGCATCCATATCCCAGGCCGCGGACAACCTTCACATTGGAGATTTTTCCATCTGCTTCTACCACAAAACGCAGGTGAACTTTTCCTTCTACGCTTCTCCTTCTAGCAGTTTGAGGGTACCGCACTTCTCGGGAGATAAACCTGTACAAGGCTGGTTCTCCGCCCGGAAAGCTAGGCATACGATCAGATATAATGACTGTGTTATCAGAAGGCTGCTCCTCAGGGGAGAAAAATGCTGTAGAGTCTACCGAGTTACCTGCTTGCTGAGAGGAAGGATTTTCCTGCTCAGGTACGGTTAAGCTGCTGTTGACCACTTCTGTAGTCTCAAGCGTATTTCCAAGGCTTACCTGAGTGGGATGCTTTGAACCAGAGAAATGTATCTGTGTGAGAATGGCTATAGCTATTCCACCCGCAATTCCAAATCCTATAAAAATATAGGAAATCTTCTTTTTCAAAGCGGCTCTTTGACTATATTCAATCTCTTTAAGATAGGCGTCTATCTGATCTTTCCTGACGGAAGCATCCTGTATGGCTTTGTGATTCTTCATCTGGAGCAATATCTGGACTATTCTGAATGGTCGATTTATTAAACTTTTCCAGTGTTTTCAAGCTCTGCCCGAGTAAAATGACAGAATTACGGACTCACCAGTTAAAATTGCTGTAAGACAAATTATAGAAGCCCAGGATATCTTTCAATTCAAAATGGGCTGTTGGATTTCATCCTGATGAGTTGGTAAACAGGGAGTTGAGTAAGGAAAACACTTGATGAAGACGGTATTACATGAAGCAACGTATAAGTTTACCCACAGCTATTTCCATTGTGGTAGCCAATATGGTAGGGACAGGGGTATTTGCCAGTTTGGGGTTCCAACTGGCTGGAATACAGTCTGTCTTCGCCATCTTACTGTTGTGGTTGATAGGGGGCGTGATAGCCTTATGTGGAGCCATGACATATGGAGAATTAGGGGCTAATCTTCTTCGTTCAGGGGGAGAGTATCTCTTTTTAGGGAAGCTATACCATCCCTCCCTGGGATTTGTCTCAGGCTGGGTTTCCGCTACGGTGGGCTTTGCCGCTCCCACGGCCTTAGTCTGTATGACCTTTGGCGAGTACCTGGAAAGGGTATTTCCTCAGGTAAATAGCACCCTCCTGGCCGTATGTTTGCTAGTAGCCATCACCCTGGTGCATGTCAGTAGCGTAAAACAGGGTAGTTCCTTTCAGCGTCTGTTTACCCTCCTAAAGGTGATTCTCATTTTAGTATTTGTTGTTATTATTCTGCTGTTTGGGCAGGAACCTCAGCCTATTAGTATTCTCCCTACAGCCAGGGACTGGGGATTTGTGTTTACGCCCGCTTTTGCTGTTTCTCTCATCTATGTGTCATACGCCTACACAGGCTGGAATGCGGCTGCCTACCTGATAGATGAGTTAGCTTCTCCTAAAAAGACCTTGCCTACCTCCTTGTGGGTAGGTACAGCTATAGTTACCCTGTTATATCTACTGTTAAATTATGCCTTTCTCTATGCAGCTCCCATGGATCAGCTAGCTAATCAGGTGGAAGTAGGCTATGTAGCATCTGTGTATGCCCTTGGGGAGCAAGGGGGAATTATCCTAAGTGTGATGTTGGCCATTCTGCTCATCTCTACTGCTAGTGCTATGGTATTTGCTGGGCCACGGGTACTAGAGGTGATGGGGCAGGATTACGCCTTTTTTGCCAGACTGGCTAAAAGAAATAAACGAGGTGTTCCTGCTCTTGCCATTCTCATACAGTCTGTTATCAGTCTGGTTTTTATTCTCTCTGCGTCCTTTGAGACTGTGCTTGTATATGCTGGATTTGTATTAGGATTAATGACTTTTTTCTCAGTGGGAGGGGTATTTATTCTCCGTGCTAAAAAAATGAATAAGGCAGAGGCCTTTAAAACCTGGGGGTATCCCATTACTCCACTGATCTATATGGTGATTGTGGGGGGGACCTTATTTTTCTTGATTCAAGAAAGACCTTTAGAGGCTTTTACTGGTTTGGGGACTGTAGCCTTAGGGGTAGCTGCCTTTTTTCTCAGCAATTACCTTAGTCGTTCAGAAAGAAGTACCTAAGAAGGGTTTTCAATGCAAGCATTTAATTTTATCTTGTAAAAAATCAAATACTAATTATGGACTACCAACATTTCATCATACAAAAAGACGGTGGAGTTAGCCATGTAATGATCAACAGGCCTAATAAGGCTAATTCATTAGATACTACTTCCTGGCATGAGCTCAAAGCCATTTTTGAAAGCCTAAAGGCTGATCCAGAGACCAGAGCTATTGTTCTGTCTGGAGAAGGGAAGCATTTCTGTGCGGGCATAGATGTGAGCCTACTGGTAGGGATGAATATGGAAGGCGCTCAGCACAGTTGTGATGGAAGAAGAGGGGAGTGGGTGAGAGAGACGGTCGCTCACTTACAAGTTTGTGTAAATACCATAGAAGAATGTAAAAAGCCTGTTATGGCTGCTATTCATGGGGGCTGTATAGGAGCAGGACTGGATATAGCTGCTGCATGTGATATGCGCTATTGTACAGAAAGTACAGCCTTTTCTATTAAAGAGATTGATATGGGGTTGGTAGCTGATTTAGGATCTATCCAACGCCTCCCGCATATCCTTCCTGATGGAATCATAAGAGAATTAGCCTATACAGGGAGAAAATTTTTAGCAGGGGAAGCCCTAACTCACGGTCTGGTAAATGCAGTGTATAAAGACAAGGAAGAAATGATGGACGCTGTGATGAGTGTAGCAGGCCAAATAGCTGAAAAGTCCCCCCTGTGTATCCGTGGGATCAAGGATAATATTCTGTACGCAAGAGATCATACGGTAGCTGATGGACTTAACTACATCCAGGTCTGGAATGCTGCCATGTTATTATCTGATGACCTGAAGAAAGCGGGTGAAGCGTATATGATGAAGCAGAAACCAGAATTTGCCAATTAGGAGATTACATAAAATCTCCTTTTACCCCTACTTCCTTACATAGGTTTCTCAGGGCCATTCTATACTTATAGCTGATCATATGTTCAAAGCGCTTTTTATGGAGCTTTAGGGTTTTCTCCAGTCGCTTTTGATCATCAGGACAGGTGCTATCATGAATTTCCCTTTCCAAATTAGGAATCTCGGACAGCACTTTTTCTATGATCAGTCTATATTGGTCAGGTCTCATTCTTGCGTGCTACGCTAGCGGGATGAATAATGATCAAAGGCCAATATACTAAATTCTCCTAGGACTATATTAGTCAGAAGTTTCATCACGCACTTCTACAGAGTCAGCAGCTAAGGGCTGCAGTCCCATCACTTCTTCTGCAAAGGAAAAGGTACCTGAGATAACAGATTCTATATCCTCTGAAGTGTAAACAGAAGCCAATGCATGCTCATTTACATCAGGCAGGGCCTCTTTTCTTTTTAAATTTTCAGGCGTTCCTAACTGCTCAAACATGTCTAGCATGGCAGCTACAGATACCGTACTATCCTGTAACTTTTCATCCTTATAGTAGTAGGCCAGGTAAGTAGGAGCAGTAACCTTAGCAAATACCTCCGGCTTCATGGTGGCATCTAATAGGTTCTGTAACTGTACGATGGCTTCTATCCTGTATTTGCTGGTCCAGTACTGAGCTGCTTCAGGCTTTTCTACTTCATAGCTATTATAATCTGATTGCATGACTACCCGTGCAATTTGGAGACCCCAGGGTTTATTGAGGAGCTGAGCCGTAGGATCAAAAATTTGAATATTAGGAGAATACAGGATTTGTCCTCCAATATTTGGGTTGTCTGAGGCCAGGTATAAGGAAAGGGTCCCCCCAGTAGAAGTAGACATAAGAATCACTTTCTCTCCTATCTTTTCCCCTATGGCTACAGCTTCTTTGGCAGTTTCTACCAAGCCTTCAGCCGTTAGATTCAGCATGGCTTCTTCCTCTTCTATCCCATGGGTTTGAAGACGAGCCAGGTATAAATTCATACCATACCTTTTGGCAAAGTCTCTATGAATAGGTTCTCCCTCTCCTTGGCTGGCAGAGAAACCGTGAATGTATACCAGGCTGTAGGGCGTCTTTTTATAGGCAAAAGAATCTGCCCATACTATCCTTGCCTCATTATCCGGTTTTAGATTAGGAACACTTCCCTCCTTCTCTTGTATGTATGTTTCTAAAGCTTGTAGATCAGAAGGTAGGGATTCAGCTTGTATCTCAGTAGTAAGGGTAGCAGGCTCAGGTTTTGGGCCTATGAAGTAGATGATCCCAAGAACCAGTAATATTCCTAGTATCCAGAGTATGGTTTTCATGGTGTGAGTTAGTTTGCAATTAAAATAGGAAAAACCTGCTGAATCTTACAAGCTAGTAAGAGAATTATTGAGGCTTCTTAATGGGAGAATTAATTTATGGGTAACTTAAAAATTGCTTTGAATGAAATGATTTTACGATATTAGTATTTTCCTCTACCTGCTCTTAGCCAAGGGATTACCTTCCCAACACAATTTAATTTCCATATAGTCGTATTAGTTAGATAAGCACTTTATTCCAAATACTGATACATGTTGAAGGAGGTTAGTTTCTCTAGAATTCATCCCTCCTAAGACGATTAGGTATGAACAGATTAGTTACGATTTTATGCCTTCCCTTGCTCATTTTTGCTTTTTCTTGTATTCGTGATAGAGACACTGATGATGAACCACAACCCATCATCACCATTCCAGAAAACACGTACTATCTGTACTTTGATTACACTAATCCCTCAGGGACTAATCCTGTGATAAGCATAGGAGATAGTACCAGCCCGGAAGTTCAATGGGACTTTAGTAGGGGGATTGATTTTGAGCAGAACGGTGTTTTCCTGGATATTGATTTTAAGAATATTCGTATTAGTTCCGGTGAGGACAACTTTGAAATATCTGATGTAAAAACAGAAGCATTTCGCTCCAGAGGATGGGAAAGAGATCTGGACTATAAAACTAGTTTTGCTTCCCTGCCTGAAATGGATCTAGTGATGGTTCTGGACATTACTGAGTCCCTAGGAGATGATTTTGATGATATGAAGACCCTTTCCAAGAGTTTCATTACTACCATTACGGGTGCTTCTCCTGGTACGGCAGTAGGGGTAGTAGCTTTCGGGAATGAGGTAAAAATTCAGGAGATAGATCCTAACCAACAGCTGTCTATGAACTTTATAGATGGTTTACGTCAAGAGCAATTTACCAAACTATATGAAGGGATGAACATGGGGGTAGATATGTTATCCACCTCTCTGGGAAAGGAGAGTAAGGTCATGGTCACCTTCACAGATGGGCGAGACAACTTCTCAGATACCAGTCTCAATTCTACCATGATTAGAAATAAATTACTGATCCCTGATGGTAATGGTGTGAGCATCCAGTCCTACGTCATAGGCCTGGAAAGTAGATCCTCCGTGGATCAGGACGTATTAGAGTCTCTTTCTGTTAATGGAATAGCGCAGTTCCCCTTTAGCCTGGAGGGCCTGGGGAATGCATTCCAAACAGTATCTGATGCGGTAGGATCATCCTTTCAGATTACCTATCAGCGCAACACACAGCCTATATCCCAAACGGAGAGATTGAGATTTGTGATAAAAGCTAAGAAAAAGGTGAATAGCCTGACAAACGACTGATCATTCCTAAGCACTTACTTATAGAATACCTGGGTGGACCCATCAGTGGCCCCCAGGATTACTTGGTCAGCCATGTCTACAAACAGGCCAGTTTCTACCACACCGGGAATCATCTTAAGCTGTTGGTGTAGGCCAAGAGGATCTTCTATGGCTTCAAACTGGCAGTCTAGTACATAATTCCCATTATCAGTGGTGTAGGGAGCCTCATTATCCATTCTAAGGGCAGGGTTAGTAGCTAACGGACTAATTTGATCTCTGCTGATCTTCCAGCTAAATGGAACTACCTCTACGGGCAGAGGAAACTGGCCCAAGGTAGAATGATACTTGCTTATATCAGCAATAATAACCAGCCGAGCAGAAATACCTGCCACTATTTTTTCGCGGAAAAGGGCGCCTCCCCCTCCTTTAATCAGCTGGAGCTTGGGATCTATCTCATCTGCTCCATCTACCGTTAAGTCAAGGGAATTACAGTCATCCAAACTAAGGGTGGGGATACCAAACTGTTTGGCAAGTTGCTCTGTCTGTTCTGATGAAGAAAGGCAGTTTACAGATAAACCTTCTGATACAGCTTTTCCGAGGGATTCTAAAAAATAATAAGCGGTGGAGCCTGAGCCCAGGCCAAGGGTCATGCCGTCTTGAACCAATGTCATGGCTTTTTCGGCGGCGACTTTTTTTTCTAGCATTGTTAGGGATTATCTAAATAGTTGTTAGGTGGACCATAAATTCAGGTAAGCAAAAACTGTTAGGTATGCTAACATGATGAGGGCCCACTGCCAGCCAGCTTCAGTCCAGGGCACATCTAGCGTACGCAGGTACTGTATGGCGATGGCAAAAAATACTTGCAAAGATAATAATGTTGCCGTAGGATACATAACCTGAAGGGAAGGTAAGCGTCTACTATTTACCCACATTTGATTGGCTTTCAGGATAATTTCTGCTCATAGGGTAGAAATCCAGGCTACTGTTTAATTGCTAACCAGCTCTTTTTCTGCTAGTAAGCCATCAGCTAACCAGTTGGAGATGAGCATTCTGTTACCTTCAATGACTAATCTGGATTGGTCATTGCGGTTTCTGATGTTTCCTAACTCTATGAACAGGGTGGTAGGGATCACTTCTCTCAGCATATGGAGGTCTCTGCTGTTAACGGTTCCGGAATATCCTCTACCTTTTCTGTACTTTTCATATTTACCTTTGATAGTTCTCTGCATGACCTGTGCGAGCCTCAGGCTACTTGCATTAGCTTGCTGATGGTAGAAGTACATATCTGTACTTTTTCTTTTGCTGTCTGAGTCTACGTGAATGGAGATACATCTCTGGAACCTAACCCCCTGTTTTTTATTTTTTTCATACAGTTCATTGATAGCATTTGAGCGCTGGAAGAGTCGCTCTTTTTGGTTGACGGGTAGCTCATCCCCTCCCCAGCAAACCTCATCCTTATCACATGGTAAGATCTCTCCGCTCCTGATTCCATCATCCAGGTCTCGTATGATTAGGTAGGCGGTAGCCCCAAAGGAGAGTAAATTTTTAGTCAGCCTGAGTGCTATGTCATAGGCATATTCATCTTCGCATAGGCTGGTCTTACCGTATCTCCCTACGGCTCCCGGATCAGGGCCTCCATGACCACTTACGATATAAAATACGCATCCCTCCAGCTCATTACTGAGCCTGGGAACCCTGGCGTGCTCAGGCCCGAAGATGTCATATATCCCTCTAAGGGGCTGTTTGCCTGTGGTAGGCTGAGTAGCCCATGAACCGCCAGAAGTGTTCTCTACCGCTTGATAGTCTGCTTGCTGATCAGGGCAGTTTAGATAGTGGTAAGGTACCCATAGGATTCTATTATCTCGGTAATCTGCTTCCTTGACTCCTTCTCGGTGCATCTTAATGTTAAACTCCTGAATCCTTTCCGCCAGCGGTCTATCCGTTATACCTAGGGTGGTGCGTATACTTTGGTTGTTGTACACATATACTAGCAGGGGCAACTTGTAGGATTTGCTAATGGAGAGACCTGATTTTTTATTGAGTTGATTGAGCTGATAAAAGTAGGATAGGTTGCACTTGGTATTTATGCCAAATGACCTTAGCAAGGCCATGGACCCCTGTCCTTTCTTGGGATATGCTTCCAAGTGTCTGTAATTAGGTTGGGATAGGGCTATCTCCAGGAAGCAGAAGAGCATTACACTACCAACAAGCCATTTTTTCCCTATCATAAAAGCGAGGTGTTTGATGAATGAACGATATACAGTCCTCTTTCATATGTAATACCTACAATATTAAAAATTTTTAGGACGCTAAATCATGTTTACGCTAAATATTGTAGGGTCAGAGCTGTCAGGAACCAGTTCATAGGGCTGAACGGCATAAGTAGTGGTATCTAGTATGCAAAATGTGGGCCTAATAGGGAGGTCCCTAGCAGGCTGATATCCCATAAGGGTACCCGGGTTTACCAGGAGAGGAGGCTGATGATAAGGGTGATGCCGTTCATGATTATGGCCATAGCAGACCAGTTGATAAAAGCCTGAATGGAACATATTTAGGGCTGTATCAGGGAAATGAGTAAGTCCTACCTTGAAAGTATCCTCTTCTTGCTTGCTTGCTCCCACCTGGAAAGGGCTAAACGCCATTTCTTCCAGGACTAGATGGGCAGACTCCCCATGAATATGGACATGCGTATGCGCTTGGGTATGTACAATACTCATCATTCTGTACAAGTCAGCATCATTATTTCCTATAACCAGGTGGATGGGATGGGAGTAGATCTTCGCCATGAGGGCGAGTGTAAAGGGGGAGCAGAGATCTCCCAGGCAGAACAGGGTTTCTGTTTGTTTTCTGAGAAAGCCAAGGGCTGACTTCAACTGGGGGACATGATCATGAATATCTGAAATGATGCCTAACTTCATGAGAATAGAATTATATAGGTATAGATAATCGATTTGAAGGTAGAGGGGAGTCTAAGGGAAAGAGAGGCCAACTGAACATTCTAGCAAATGTACTGTATATTTAGCAGTAATTTTATCACAATATGGAAGAGCCATTTGTAACTAGAGGGTTTCAGGGAAAAGGGCAGAATCCCACCCAGAAGCCCTTGCCCCCTGGCCAACATGAAGCCCACGATTTTCCTGTGTTATCTGCAGGGCCCACCCCTAAGGTGCCCCTGGCTAAATGGGAATTAAGGGTAGAAGGTATGGTGGCGAACCCGCTGCTTTTCAGCTGGCAAGAATTTCTACAGCTTCCTGCCCACTCATTTCAGGTGGATATCCACTGTGTTACTAAGTGGTCTAAAACTGATACTCCTTGGCGTGGGGTCTCTCTTCAGACTATACTGGGGCAGGCAACTCCTCTGGCAGAGGGAAAGTATCTCATGCTGCACTGCTATGGTGGATATACCACCAATGTACCCCTGGCGGATGTTCTCCATGACAAGGCTTTTATAGCGTTTGAGTATGAGGGGTATCCATTAACCCCTGAACATGGAGGACCAGCTCGTGTAGTAGTCCCGCATTTGTATTTTTGGAAAAGTGCTAAGTGGATTCATAAGCTGGAAGTAATGGCAGAAGACAAAGTGGGTTTCTGGGAAAGCATAGGATATCACCACTATGGAGATCCCTGGAAAGAACAACGATATGAGGAGGAGTAACACCTCTCCCCCCAACTTCCAGCTATGAAATGGCAATTAGCTCAGTTAATCGGGATTCAGAGAGAAACCGCTAGGATAAAAAGTTTCCTCTTTCAGCTCCCCCAACCCATCAGCTTCCTACCGGGGCAACACATGGATATTAGGCTAAGAGCAGCAGATGGATATGAGGCGCAGAGAAGTTATTCTATTGCCTCAGCTTCCGAACGTACCCAGCAGATCACCCTTACCATAGACTTATTACCGCAAGGAGAGGTATCAGGCTTTATGCATGAGGAAGCCAGGATAGGAGACTTTTTTGAGCTGAAAGGGCCTATCGGGGGATATTTTGTCTGGAAAGCCCACCACCAACGACCGCTTTACCTCATAGGTGGGGGGTCAGGACTAGTGCCCTTAATGGCCATCTTAAGAACAAGGGATATGCTGGAAGCCAAAGTACCTGCTCACTTACTGCTCAGCATGAGATCAGAGGAGCACTTTCTTTATAAGCAAGAACTTGATCAGATGGAGAAAGAGGATACAGATCTTCAACTCAGGGTCACTTACAGCGGGAAAGCTCCCCTCAGCTGGGAGGGGAATAAAGGGAGAATTAGTGAAGGTTTACTGGCCCAGGGCTTAGCAGAACTACCCGCCACCCCATTATGCTATGTATGTGGGCCTACAGCTATGGTGGAGTATGTAGCTACTACCTTAGTGGATTTGGGGGTAGGCAGAGCTTTAGTGAGGACAGAGCGTTTTGGGTGACGGCATGGGGTATACATACCAATACTAATAAAAATACCCCTCCAGTTGATGAAGGGGTACGTATTTTGTAAGATTCGCATCCGGTGAATCTTATTGCGCAGGGGCTGGAATTAAACCATCTCCTTCTCTCTTAACTCTACATTGGACTTAGGTGATCTCTTTTTATTACGACCGAAAATGTCATCATAAAGGTAGATAAAACCTGCCATGATCAACAGGCCAAGTCCAGAAAATACGATAATGTTTATGGTTGTCTCAGACATAATAATAGGTTGAAAAGTTGGACTTATTCATAATATACTAAAAAAAACTACCATTTGAAAGTTCTTACACCTGTATGATTTGAACATGAAAATATAGAAAAATCAATATACTGCCCGGTCTGTTATCAATCTGTTGAGGAAAGAGAAGCTGATACACAATCTGTTAAGGAAAGCACCCTTATTATTAAAGAATTTTCATATCCAATCGAAGGGGAGGGTTTAGGGTTTCAGGTAAAATTAGTAGTTTCATCCTAGGAACAATTGAGAAGATTTACGAATCTTTCTTTTCACATTTACCAACCGATTTTTAACATTATGGCACAAGCGACTAAGGACTACCCATGGTATAAAAACTACCCTGAGGGAATCCCTAAAGATATTAATCCTGACCAGCATAGTTCAGTCCTTGAACTACTAGAAATCAGCTTTGAGAAATATAAAACCTTGGAGGCCTTTGAGAATATGGGGAAGGTGTATACCTATGGGGAGATAGATAAGCTTTCCAGAGATTTTGCTGCCTATCTTCAATCTTTGGGGCTGAAAAAGGGAGATCGTATCGCCCTCCAAATGCCTAATATCCTTCAGTATCCTGTGGTCCTTTTCGGAGCTATCAGAGCTGGGTTGATTACGGTAAATACGAATCCGCTCTACACTGCCCGCGAAATGGCCCATCAGTTTAAAGACTCAGGGGCTAAAGCCATAGTCATTCTATCTAATTTTGCCTTTAACCTCGAGAAAATCCTGACGGAAACGGAGATTGAGCATGTAGTAGTAACAGATATAGCTGACCTACTGACAGGCTTTAAGAAACCCCTGGTAAACTTTGTGGTGAAAAACATAAAGAAGATGGTCCCCTCTTACCACATTCCAGGAGCAGTAAAGTTTTCACAGGCCTTGAAGATAGGGGCTAAGTCCACCTATACTAAACCCAGGATTGCCCTGGAAGATGTGGGTTTCCTACAGTATACTGGCGGTACTACAGGCGTATCTAAAGGAGCTACCCTCTCTAATAGAAATCTGGTAGCTAACGTACTCCAAAACCTGGCATGGTCCCAGGGATTCATAGAAGAGGAAAATGAGATTATCATTACTGCCCTTCCCCTATATCACATTTTTGCCTTTACCATAAACTGCCTACAAATTGTGGTTCTAGGTGGAAAGAATGTCTTAATCACGAACCCTCGGGACATGAAGGGCTTTCTAAAGGAAATATCCAAGCATCCCTTCACCTTTTTTACAGGGGTAAACACCCTTTTTAATGGGATGCTTAACCATCCTGATATAGATAAAGTGGACTTTTCCCACCTAAAAATGAGTGCTGGTGGGGGGATGGCCGTCCAGCAGGCAGTAAATAATAGGTGGAAAGAAAAGACAGGTGTACCTATAGTAGAAGGATATGGACTGAGTGAAACCTCTCCGGTGCTAACCATGAACCCCTTTAATGGTACAGATAGGATAGGAACCATAGGACTACCTGCTCCAAGTACCTATGTGGCTATCATGGATGATGATGGGAATGAACTCCCCATGGGAGAGCCTGGAGAAATATGTGCTAAAGGCCCCCAGGTAATGAGGGGATACTGGCAGCGAGAAGCAGAAACAGAGAAGGTCTTTCACGAGGGGGGATGGTTCAGAACGGGAGACATAGGAATCATGGATGAGGATGGCTTCTTTAAAATTGTGGATCGCAAGAAAGATATGATTCTGGTTTCCGGTTTTAATGTATACCCAAATGAGATAGAGGAAGTAGTGGTCAAACATGAGGGCGTATTAGAAGTAGCTGCTATCGGGGTTCCTGATCCTAAATCTACTGAGGCTGTGAAGCTGTGTGTAGTGAAAAAAGATCCAGCCCTCACTAAGGAGGAACTGATTGCTTTTTGTAGGAAAGAATTGACGGGTTATAAGATTCCTAAGCATGTAGAGTTTATGGAGGACCTACCTAAGTCTAATGTGGGAAAAATTCTTAGGAGAAAGCTGAGAGATCAGATGGTAAAGACATAAAAAAACCGCCCCATTAAGAGGGAGCGGCCCAAACCCAAACAAACACCATGAAAAAACTCTTTATATGCCCTAAAGGGCCTATTCTTTTCTGTAATGTATAGCTAAGATAAGGGCTTCTGGTAGGGCCTTAAAGGGTTCAAAGCTGAATGGTAAAACTAAAAGGATTAAGGGTTCCATTAATTCCCTCAACAGAAATGGTTTTAAGTAAGAATGGTTTCTGGTTCGTATTAGTTAATGTTCTTGAGTTAAAAATAAATAGAGAATTAGACGTTTTTTTGACAACCTATTAGCCATAAACATTGGCTGACCAAGCCTAACTAAAGGAAATGAAGAAGACAACCTACATGTTTCTGGCGGCAGCATTTGCCGCTCTCGTCCTGCTAAATAGCTGGGATGCACAGCTAAGCGCTCAGTCTATGGAAGTTTCTGAGCAGGCAATAGCTACAGATAGATTGGGCGGAGATACGAATGTCAGCTCTGTGGTCAGGTCCTATGATAATAGGTATCAAGGGGTAAAAGGAGATCCACTGGCCTTTCCTGCATTCTACCGTGGCGCAGTAATTACCACAGGTGGTAAAACCAGAATTTTACCCATGATGAATTACGAAGCCTACAGCCACGAGATAGCTTCTATGGACATAGAAGGGAAAATGGAGTACCTGCCTAAAGGCATGATTGAATCATTTTGGCTGTATGATCCTGTGTCCAGAGATACCCTCTTCTTTAAAAAATTCATCCCTGAGGGAGAGGAATTGGAGTTCTATGGACAAATTCTCTTTGAGGGAGAACGCACCTTTGTAAAAAAATACGAGAAATTCGTTCAGAAAGCAGACTACCAGGGGGCCTACAGTGCTGGGAAACCCTATGATGAGTTTAAGTCAAAAATCAAATACTTTGTACTGGATGCTGAAGGAAGCATGACTTATTTTAAACCCAATAAAAAAGGCATAGAAAGCGTATTCTCCGGTAAATCAGCAGAAGTAAAAACGTATCTGAAAAAAAATAAACCGGATCTGAAATCTCAGCAAGGCCTGGCAGCAGTGCTGGCGCACCTGGAAGGAGAATGAGTTAAGACCGGATAAACTTCACCTGATCACCTTCTTGTATACCGTATTGGGTGCAGTAGCCGCCTACTACTTCTACTACGTATTTGGCGGGAACATCTGAAGTTAAGGACACTTCAGAGAGTGGCTGTGTCCTCCGTTGGATCTTGACTATCTGTAGGGCAGCATTCACATAAATAATATCGAGAGAAATAAGGGTGTTTCTCATCCAGAAGGCCTGGACTTCTTCCTGTTGAAAGATGAAGAGCATTCCTCTATTCTCATCCATAGACTTTCTAAACATCAGGCCTTGGGTCCGTTCAGCATCATTCTCAGCTACTTCGATATCTATGTGCTGCAGCACATTTCCCGTTTCCTGAGAAATGAAGTCTAACTCTCCCTCTTTTTTAAACTGCGGCTCAGTTACCCTGGGCTTTTGGACGGTTTGAGGCTTATTGAATAAGCTACTGAGCTGTTTCACATTCCCTAACACCAGTAGTACCACTAACACCCCTACCCCTATAATGGTAGGGAGGCTTACCTTCTTTTTTTGAGATTTCTTTGATTTTGCCATGTTAACTGTCTGTCCAATGAAGAAGCCTTGTTTACTTATCGGCTAGCACATGTTTGACTGAGATCATTCTCAAGAGAAACCAACATGTCAAACATAGTCTCAGTAAAAATAGTCAAGCCTTTTGCTAATCCTATTACCCTGTTCATTTTTTAGATTGTGTTAGCTTGAAGGAAAAAGTATTCTCCTCTGCAGAACCTTGCCCCATGTGTTTTATCAGAATGGCGACTGTGGACACTGACACTACGTACTGTGTAACTGGACCTGATGATGGGATGACCGCACGTATCACCTGTTTGCCTTATGGATGGCAGCAGTTGACCAAAGGCATAAAAATGGAAAAAGGAGCTTCCTCTCCCAAGTTACAGCTCCTTTCTCATATATTGTTTTATTCCTACCTGCTTGACACTAGCGGTCCACAGCCTGAGTGAGCTAGCGAACTAACAATTTGTAGGTGATTTGCTCACGTGCATCCCCTACCTTAATCAGGTAAAGTCCAGCTGGCCATTCTGCTACTGCAAGAGTTCTCCTCAATGAAGGACTGCTATTGGGTAAAGATGATACGTACATGCTTTGGCCTAGTTTATTGACCACTTCTAAACGGTAATAGGAGGAAGTGGGTAGAAAAATGTCAAGTACCACCTGCTCAGTGGCAGGATTAGGATAAGCTGAAACTGAAAGTTCTTCCACAGGAGCTACTGCTAATTCTATCACTGAGCTGTAGCTAAAGGCACCATTGATATCTACATGTGCTACACGATAGTAGATTCTATCTGCTCTCAGGGAAAGGAGCTGCTGGTCAGTGAAGGAGTAAGTGGCTCTGCCTATATTACCCCTACTATTTTGATGATGGATAGGAGAGAAGCTGGACCCATCCAGGGATCTTTCAAGTGTATAGGCATTGGCACTAGCATCTTCGAAGGTAGTCCAGTTCAGCACTGCATATTGATTCTCCTGTGCTACAGAAAAGGCTAAAAACGCTATAGGTAACACAGCTGAAATTTCTGCTGTAGAGACTCCCTCATATGGAAGTATTCCGGGGTTAGCTGCTGTCTCATCCAGCCCGGCAGGCCATGGGCAAAAACACTGATTTCCCCCTCCACTGAGGTCGTCAGGAATAAGCGCTATAAGCCCATTGACAGATGGGTTACAGGCATCATCAAAGAAGTTTACGTTGATAGTGCTTGCACTACCCGCAGCTATGGGTCCTGGTATTTGGATAATCTGAAGAGGAGTAGCATCACTCCCTAGCGTTCCTTCTGAATTAGCGCAGAATATCCAAACTTCCACATCTCCAGTTGTGTTTTGACCTGCATTAGTTACAGTTACATCAAACCTGAATTCATGTCTTTGGGCAGGGGGATTATCAGGGAAAGTACCTGAAAGCACATTTTGAAAGAAAGGGGTTAGTTGGGGCTTATCTGCTAGTGGAGTTACCTCTTCACTACCCGTAACGGTAACGGTGCTATTACAATTAGCGCTAATGGCGGGACAAAACACACTGGTCTGATGGATGGTCTGAACATTAATAGGCTCTGATTCCGTACAGAATAAGTCGCCATTATCTATCACTTCAATAAAGAAACTGGATTCTTCACCGTCTAGTAAATTAGGAAGCGGCCAACTCACCACGGTTTGTGCCCCTACAGTTCTTACTGTTCGTTTGGTATCATCTACGCACAGGCCGCTTAGGCAGCCTCCATAGGCATCAAATCCGAGGCCGGCAGGTAGAAATACTTGTATAGAATCTTCCACGGCCACGGCGGTAGCTCCCACTTTCTGGAAGCTGATGCTTAGGGCCTGAGCGTCAGAACAGCCCAGAAAGCTATCACTTAAGCTAAGGTCATCAAATTGTATACTGTAAGGGTTAGTTACCCCTGCTATGGGAATTTCAAGTGAACTACCCACAGTTCCGCTTCCATTTGCCAGGGCACCACAGGAGGTGTAGGAAAGTGTCTGAACGTTCAGGGAAGCCCCACTCACAAAATTACAGTTGGGTTGGAATTCCCAGCGGATAATGACCGTATTACTGTCTGGACGGTAAGACCCTCTCAGTAAATTACCACCCCCAAAATTGGTGGCATCCAGATCTGCCAGGTTGAGGGTCCAGTTACCCTGTGCGTCAGGGGTGAGAAGAGCAGTTTCTCCTGCAGCATCTATCTGTCTTGGCGTAGTCCCCACCGGATATTCTATATAGGCAGAGGTAGAGATATAGTCTAGGCCATTTAAACCTGAGACCAGATTTTGGGATAAGTCTATCACTATGTCCCCTAAATCAGCTGCTTCCGTAGCGCTTAAGGTAAGCTCCACTGGGAAGGCATCACACATGTCTACATCTGTTCTGTTCCAAGAAGCACCAGCTGGGTTAGTAGGATCTACTGGGGTATTAAAAAGGGAGCTAAAACTGGACGTTAACTGAGCCTCCGTCGCATTTAGGTAGAGGGTAAGAGAAGCAGGATCACAGTCTGGATTTGCGGGATCTGCCGGATAGCCGGTACAATCCCATCCATAGAATACGATCATACTGTCTGATTGACAATTGGCCACATCAGCTGTGATGCTGAAATCCTGGCTACTTCCCGTAGTGAAAGCGCCTACCTCATATATCCCATCTGCATTTGGGAGAATGGGATTCCCTAGATCATCTGCTAAGACCAGACTGTTACTCCCTACTAAATTAGTAGGGGAGAATAATCTGATCCAGCTAAAGGTGGCATCTGAAAAAGTAGAAGCATTAGATAGGCTGATATCCCAACTTACTTCTGTCAGGTTCCCAGTAATAGTGGCCTGGGGAGAGGTAGTGCTTAGTTGGGGCGCCCTATATTGGAGATCTGAGTTCATATTGACTGTATCCAGCTGTCCATTATTTTGTAGCATGCTGATGCCATTGGCTTTAGGATCTGTCAGTGCCAGGGTGTAAGAATCAGGAGAATTACAGCCAGGACTCAAAAAGAAGGAGGAAAAAATTTTGTAGCCCTCATCTGAAAGAAACATACTACCCCCATTTTGTACCCATATACCACTATTTGAGGGATCGAATAAATCAAATTCATAGCTAATGCTTCCGTCTCCATTTTGGGCGTTAGCGGTAGGTTCTACCCGTACGGGCGCCTGTGGGATGGAAGTACCATTTGCTGTAGCTCTCCTTAGGTAAATCTGGGTAGAATCCAGGGTATAACCAGGAGGTACTGTGTAGAACAATACTTGAGGGGTACTGAGAACCCTGTATTCATAAGGGAAAAACTGTCCCCCCGTATCATTCCCAGCTATCTGAATTCTCGTTTCCTTTTCGTCAGGACTAGAATCGCAGCCCTCATAAAACAGGGTGTTATCACAGCATAGTTCCAGGTTAACGTCTACTGCATTAATAGTTCCATCCAAGGTATTACAGCTGAATTTGTTGACAGCTGCTGTGGGGTTAGCTATATCTGAGGTAAGCAGGTTACTAGTTAGTTTAAAGGGCGTAACATCTGTAGTTCCCACTTCATCAAGCCTATATAAAATACTTACCGTAACCGTATCTCCGTCCTCATACACAAATCCTCCGGGGAGAGTTCCTCCCAGAGAGGCTACGCTTAGGTCAAAGGTGTATCCCGTAGCCGTGGGGGTAGCTGTTAAGGGTTGTACGGTATAAGCGGTAGTGGTAGATAAATCATAAATGGACGCAGAAGCCTGTACAAAAGACCATAGAGCAGGTAACTCAAACTCATCTTCCAGGTAGACAAACTGCCATGAGGGGTAAGTCGCATTTGTATTAATGACCCCAATGATCTTGGAGGAAATAGTATCTCCTGCCAGAGCTTTATCCGTTCTAATGAAGGCACTTTGGTCTGGGCCCGTATATACCTGCAGGCTGCCATCACAGGCATTATCATCATCAGGACAGCCATTATTATCGTAATCCACTGTCCCTGTATTGAATCTTTCAAAGGTCTGGGCTAGGGGCTCCATACCTGCATCTGTACAGGTCTGACATACCAGCTGGATAGGCTGGGTATGGCATCCCATGATGAAGGAAGCTACATTAGGACAATTAGTGGAAGGAACCAGGGAAACGGTTATATCTATGGCACTTCCGCCAGCTGCCTCCGTACAGTCCATGACCAGCGGAAAGCGGAAGGTAGACCCCTCCCGGTTGGGACGTTCATCTACCAGGTACCTGACGGTCATTTCTCCATCCTGAATATCTGAAAAGGAAGGCGTAAATACTTGTCCATCCCCTCCTATCCAGCTGATGTCTCCTATGCCTCCGGATATATCTACCTGATCAGGTAGCGTAACCTGGATTTCCCAATAGGCGGTAGTCGCATCATAGATAAGTCCACTTGCATCCATATCCGTAAAATCCAGGATGACATCCTGAGGATTGGCATTTTCTATCAGATTGGCAGGAATAGAAATAGCATCAGCGTAGAAAAGCTCATTTCGTAAGATTTGTTGTGTTCCCAGGTTTTGGCTATTTCCTCCACACACATCATCAAAGGTAAGGCCTCGTAAGACGGCGCCCCCAATTCTGATCAGGTTGTTATCATGTTCTATACAAACCCCTGGATTACAAGTATACACTTCATTAAAGGTAAGAAAGATGGATGATCCCGCTGCCAGGGAGGGGAACAGCCACCAAGCCTGCCTATCTAAGGTCTCTGGTGCGTTGGTTTGGCATAGAAAGTCATCCTCTAGGATATTCAGGACTTCATCTGCCGTTATGGGAGTTTCTGCCCCTGCATCTATTCGGTAGGTAACTGCGTTCGGGTCATAGCCCGTAATAAAGTTGGACTCAAAACTCATATTAACCCGTAGGTTGGTAGCCGAACCTGTACCAGTATTTTTGATCTCAAAAACGTAATCTCTGAAGTTGTTGAGGTAGCCATAGCAGCTGTCAGGACCTCCTTGTGCCAGTGTAATTTCTATTTCAGGGTTTGTGGTAGGGATGGTGATAGTGGCAGTCTCAGCATCCGAGGCGCATATGCTTCCATTACAGGACCAGTAGACAGAGGGTGAAGAATTTATCTGATTTTGGGAACAGTCCTGAACGCTTACTTCATAGCTTAATGTAAAGGTTTCTCCCGTTTCCCAAAAGGCATCAAAATCACCAATCTGCTGGATCAAGGTCGCCCCGAAGGAGATAAAGCAGGTATCCTGGGTAGCAGTATACTGTATGTTTAGCGGATCTATATTGACAGTATTGCCTCCTGAGGTAAGGGAAAAATTCGCGTAGGTTAGTTCTCCGGGTGTTAGCACCTCTGCTACCACGAA
>JBCCLI010000052.1:0-24075 GCA_039026975.1 Bacteroidota bacterium
ATGACAAGATTCAAGAAGATGACAGAATAGATGTAAATGCCAGCGGGATAGCTCCGGGCTCCCAGGTAGAGATTGTCCTGACCCATGCAGATGGTTCTACGGACACATTCATGACGAACCATACCCTGAATGCCCAGCAGATAGAGTGGATCAAGGCAGGCTCTGCCCTTAATCTGATCCGCCAGCAAGAGGGCTTATAAGGTACATTAAAAAAGTAGGTATGAGATAGAAAAAGGCGCTCGGAAGAGGGTGCCTTTTTTCCTAATCCCAAATACGCCTTACTGATTAGCACCTGGATTCCATTCTTTAAAGAATGAAAGGTCATTCTCTCTATCTAGTAGATTATCAGGACCACAGACTTCTAGTCGGATTTGAATGGGGGTTTTCTCTCCCAAACTCCGCTGAACTAAAAAGCTAGGATAGTTCCCTGGGGCAATCCACCCATCAAAGGTGCCTTGCATACTTAAGCTCCCTTCAGTGATTTCTTCATTTCCAATCCTCTCTTGAAGAGAAAATGTTCCTGACTCTAGATCATGGGTAATGGTGTAGGTCTCTTTATGAGAGGCTCCATTCTCAGGATAGTAAACTTCTACATACCAGCTTCCTGTAAAGTCTACCTGATAGGCTTCCTCTTCTTCATCAAGAACATCACAAGCAGTAACTATTGACAGTAAGCATACAATGGCCAGTAGCGAATGTAGGTTTTTCATAGGTTAATTCTCTTTGGTGAACTTATATCATAAAGTATCCAGAAAGAGTGAGAATACTTATCCCAAAAGTTTCCCCGTACTGGATTTTTACCCTTTATGGAGGGAGTATGTGATTCGTGATCCTTTTCTGCTTTTATGGAGGAGATTATGGGCGTTTTATTGCTTAGTCATACCTTTGGGATGGCGACTGCCCCTTAAGCCTTACACGCTTAAGCATACCGCCATAACAGGTCAAAGAGTCCCTGTCTGTGTAGCTCCTCCTACCATATAAACTCGTCTTTCCGTTGGGATTATGAGGAATGGATAAGAGGGTCAAACGGAATCAAGGGTGGCTTATTCTCAAGGAGCTTGACCAGTGATTTTCGAAGTAATACATGGACAAACAAGACAAGCTGTACTCCTGGAAGATTAACGTTCTTTGAAATTACTTAAGCCGATTTCTCAAAAATCAGATCTTATTCCTCACCCAAAGGGTTTAAACTGAATAAAAATGGTATCCTATAGTTTTCCCTGTATGCTTAGGAGTAACTTCCATAAAATAGCAACGGTGGGAATCAAAGAAATCCACCACATTTTCTTCAACCTTTTATCAAAAACTTTGCTTTTCCTAACACTAATGGTACCCCAAACCATTACTGCCAATAATGGAATACCTGTCAAAAGAGAAATCGTAGCATCTTCTGTTGAGAAAAATCCAAGCATTAACCCTAATGCCCCCAAAATGCCTAATAATTCTATCTGTTGAAAAGGTCTTTTAGGTGCAGGAATAATCTCACCAAAATGGGTAATTATCTCCCTCAATTCTTCTCTATCAGAAACCTGAGGGGGAATGGCAATAAAATTAAACTTATCTGTAGACTTGATTACCAAATGACCTTTTTCAGATTCGATTATTTCTTTAATATCTTCTTTTGTAAAACTTAGCGGTTCTAATCCATCAGCCGTTCGAGAAATCCGTCCATCAGCTATTGTAAACACTGTGGATTCCCATTGCTTTTTTTGCTTTTTAAGGCTGTACCATAAGGATCCACCAAATGTGATAAACATAATGGGGATGGTTATTACTAGGGTTTCAAGGAATGTGCGCTCACTTCCTTGAATTACTGGAAGAAACGAGACTACAATCGTAATAACTACGGCAAGGACTGACATTCTGATGAGAAGAGCTTTCCTTATTTCTGAGAAACTTCCTGGTAAATATGAAAATACTTTCATAAATATCTGCCTTAAGCATAATTAGATTAATACCCCTAAAATAACTTATACTAATGAAAATTCTCACTTACCTAAATCGCATTCTCACGTAATCATAGATTTTACTGGTTTTCATACGGGAAGTGGAGGGGCCCGTTCTCACGTAAAAATGTTCTTCACTATGCTCCTTTAGGTAGGCAGGGACAGTAGCCGGCTCACAGTCTATACGCAGCACGTATTTTCCTTGTAGCTGTTCCACTTCAAACTTGATAAACTCCATATGGATGGTAGAAATCCTATCCTTAATGAGAATGGTCAAATGCAGCAGCATCTTATCTACATTTTCAAAACGATCCTCCCCTATGCCTATGATTTCTTTCTCATCTGAAACGCCTATTAGTAAAGTCCCTCCCTTAGCGTTTAGGAAGGCGGCCATAGTCTTGAGAATAGCATGTTCTATGGCTCTATCTTTTCTTTGGGTTTGTGGGTTCCATCTCAGGTTAGACTTGAATTCTACAAAGTCTGTTTCCCCATTTTCTATGAGTTCCTGAGTAGATATTTGTTCGCGAGAGCGGAGGTAGTAGCTCACCCTTCTGGCTAAGGCTAGCGCTATTTTCAGGGAAACTCTGGCAGGGATTATTTCTGGATTAAAGAGCTTTTCTCCGTGGATGGTAATAAGGGTAGTAGGTTCCAAGGCGCGCATACTTCCTGTACGTACATGCTCATTGATGATCCCTATTTCCCCGAAAATATCTCCAGGCGTCATGGTCTTGTACTTCTTCCCTTTTAGGCTAAGCATACAAGAACCCTTCTCTATGAGAAATAAAAACTTAGCTTCCTGGTCCACGGAGAATATCAACTCATTTTTAGGGACTAGCTTTTTCCCTAACACTGGAAGTAAATTTTTTAACTCATATTCTTCCAAGCCAGTGAATACCGGACATTGATGAACCAGTTTTAGGGTTGCGGTAGCTTCTTCAGGATTCATATATGTTGGTTTCTTAACAGCAAAGCGTCTTTGTATGAGCATACTCACACAAAGACGCTAACATTATGATTCATCTCCTAGCGTGAGCCTGCTCCTGCTTTTATTTCCTGCACCCCTGCTACCTCTCTGTTTTTGACATACTTTTCTAACCACTGGTCCTGCTCCCACAGTAAGTGCATGATACTTTCCTTCGCCCTGTAGCCGTGGCTTTCATTAGGTAGCATCACCAGCCTAACAGTGGCGCCTAAGCCTTTCAGCGCATTAAAATAGCGCTTAGACTGTAGGGGGTAAGTACCTGAGTTATTGTCAGCTTCTCCATGAACCAATAGGAGGGGTGTTTTCATCTTTTCTGCATGCATGAAAGGAGACATGGTGTAGTACACCTCTGGCGCTTCCCAGTAATTTCTCTCTTCAGACTGGAACCCAAAGGGGGTTAGGGTACGGTTATAAGCACCAGACCTGGCTATACCTGCGGCAAATAAATCTGAGTGGGACAGTAAGTTAGCCACCATGAAGGCACCGTAACTATGACCTCCCACTCCCACTCTGTTCCTGTCTATGTACCCCATAGCATCTACTGCATCTATGGCAGCTTTAGCATTAGACACTAACTGCCGACGGAAGCTGTCATTAGGCTCTTCATCTCCTTCTCCTACTATGGGAAAAGCAGCATCATCTAGCACAGCATATCCCTTAGCTACCCAGAATACTGGAGAGCCATAGTATGGATAGGTAAATTCATTCGGATTCTGTGTATTCTGCCCCGCACTCTGCTTGTCTTTGTATTCCCTGGGATATGCCCACAGAATCATAGGAACCTTCTCCTTTTCCTCCATGTCATACCCTACAGGCAGATACAGCGTCCCAGACAGCTCCAACCCATCTTCACGCTTATAGGAAATAACTTCCTTATGCACATTCTGGATGGATTCAAAAGGATTATCAAAATCTGTCAGTTGGGTAAGTTTACCTGTTTTAAGGTTTCTGAAGTAATAATTAGGATATTCTGAGGAGGCTTCAATTCTCACTAATAACTCCTGCTTATCAGGCTTGAATCTACTTAGGCTTTCCAGTTTATCCGTGTAGGTAGACTCATAGATACGCTCTTTTTCCAGCGTTTTTATATTTAGCTTATCCACAAAGGGAAACTGCCCTTTCTCTGTGTATCCAGCCCCCATGAGGTAGACCTCATTTTTTTCCGTAGCCAGGGTATACCTGCCCCATTCATTTCTGCTGGTAACAAAACTGCCAGGATTACTATATCTGTCCTGATAGTTCCTATCATTGATGACCTCAGCTGGCGTAGACACATCTGAAGGATCAAAGCGGTAGGTCTTCAGATTACGAGTATTCCACCACAGATCATAGGCTATGGCCATCTTATCTGTTCCCCAGATAATTTGCCTAAATCTATTTTTGGTCTTGAGAATACTACTTCCTTCTCCGGAGAAGGGGGCTTCCAGTTCAAAAACTTCATCTCTATATTCGACCTCCTCAGCCGGATCTCCCTTATCCAGCGCTTCTACATAAACCAAAGTAGCCGGTCTATCTGCTCTCCATTCAAAGCTTCTTTTCCCTTGTCTGACCGCCATAAAGCCTTTAGGGAGATCTTCAATTAGGGGGACTTCTATTAAGGTCTGCACCTTTTGTGCATCTGTGGTAAATACATCTATAGATGAAGGGAATCTTGAGTATGGGACTAGGTAGGAGAATGGCTTTTCTACCTTACTGATCATGATATATTCTCTATTAGGAGAAAAGCTTACGACTCTGTACATATCCGACGCCATCCACAGCTCCATGTCTCCACTTAGATTCACCTTATGTAGCTCTGAGCGCATAAGCTGCTCGAAGTTATGTTCATCTACTTTATTAGCTAGGAGATCTTGATAGGTTCTATTTTGGGCCTTTTTACCCTCATTTTCAGAAATGGTGGGACCTATAGGTACCGTGCTCTCTGCATCAATTAGCGCTTCTCTATCAGCTGGGAGCACCTTTACCAGCAAGTTTTCCTGATCTATCCAGCTGACGGTACTACCCGCTACTGCATTTAAGACCGGCTCTGTGAGTCTGGTGGCCTGCTTAGTTTCAAGGTCTACTACCCATAGCTCCACCCCGCTTTCCGTGGTGTGGGTACAGGCTATTTTCTTCTGATCAGGAGACCAGGTCAGATTGGCCAATTGAGGGTTTTCTGGCAAGCCTGCTAAAGGGGTAGCTTCCTCTTCACCTGTTTGGAGGTTTCTGATGGCTACTTGGTTATAATAGGTAACTCTGCTTCCTATGTGAGTCTTAGGGTTAATTCTAAGGCCTCCTAACCGCATTTCTTTTTCTGAAAGTTCTGAAATGCTTTTATACGCATTCCTGTAGAGCAAAATCATGTAGGACTGAGAGTAGTCAATTAAGACGCCCGGAGCACGAGGGACATCTACCAGGTCCAGGATTTCTTGAGAGGGCTTTTGGTAAGGCACATTTTCCTGTGCTTCTGTTGGAGCGATCATAATTCCAAGAAATAGTAATAGTAAAACGATGGGTTTCATGGGATGTATAATTTGGTTATGGCAGAATAGCTCTCTTCCAGCTCAGGAAAGATACGGAAATGGTAAGCCACTGCCAATTTGCATTAGCAATAGTTTAGGAAACAGAAATAAATTTATCAGATTAATCGGAGGCAAAGGGTGTTTTTCACTCAGAGGATTAATACAACTGGGATCAAGCCTTTTTCTGCTTGATGAGGTCCCAGGCTAGCATGATGAAGCAAACCGCTAGGAAGATGCAAAATGACAGTAGCCCTATGTTTGTAGGAGAATCAGACCTAACCCGTTTCCAATCCTCGGAAACAAGTAAATCATCTGACTCAAGTAGCTGAAAAAGTTCTTCATCTGAAGGAGAAGCTATCCAATCTCCTTCATTAAGCCTCTTGAGTCCACTTAAGCTGGAAAAGACTCCATCTTGACGTAAAAGTTCTTCATCTTTGATTTCCGCTTTGCAGATAATCATACCATGAAGCGTTTTTTTAAATGTAGTTAAGAACCAGTACTCATCCTCCAACACATTTAAAAAATAACTTCCATCAGCTAGCCGAAATTCAATGGTCTGGACGGAGGAATCCTCTGCATCAGCCTTAAGATAGCTCTCATTTAGGTTGATTTCGTAATCAAGTATTAGCGAATCAAAATAATACCCATCAACGACCGTATACTCTTTCAACACTGGATTTGGGACCATACCACAAGTAGAAATGATGATCTTATTTTCCATTAAAACGACACCTGAGCGGGTTTCTCTCATTCCTTCCACCAAGCTGTTCATGGAGTCAAGCGTAATTCCAGAGCTAAGCAGGATCTTGATATGCTGATCATCAGCCCTTTGGATTTCCATCAACTCAGCCCCTTCTTCCGTTTCTCTAAGGAATCTCCCTTCTAAAAATGCAGGAAGAATGGCTACTACCTCTCCGGAAGAGGGTACAGGATCTGTAAAGCGTAATGTCTTACAGCCAGAATTACATCCCATGATAATGAGCAGAGGAAGAACCGTGAGAAAAAGAAGCCTTTTCATAGCTGATAGGATTAGTGTATAAGTATTTTACTGCAAGGATGAAGAAAGGGTTCAGCTCTGCCCCTATAAAAAGCAGACTTTGGTAGGGAATAGGGCCCGTAGTAATCCAGTTTTCCCGCCTCTTTTAATCAAAACCTTCTCTATGTATCGCCCATTAGCTCCCCTATGCCTCCTACTGTGCCTCTTAAGTTGCCAGCAAGTCCCTTCTGAAGATGCTCCTGTACAGCCTAATATTATCCTGGTGTTAGTAGATGATCTAGGCTGGAGTGACCTTAGCTGCCAGGGGAGTCCTTTTTACAAGACCCCTAATATTGACAGGCTGGCAGCAGAAGGCGTCCGCTTCACCCAAGCCTATGCTGCTTGTGCAGTCTGTTCTCCTTCGCGGGCTGCTATACAGACTGGTCGGTATCCTGTCAGACATGGAATTACTGACTGGATCAGGTCTCGATTTCAGGGAGGAGATATTCCTGAGAACAAGGAGAACCCGAACGGATTTATAGATCCGCCAGAGTTTGGTCACTTGTATACACCTGAGAATGCGCTATGGATGGAAAGAGAAGAAGAAACCCTGGCCGAACTGTTAAAGACGCAAGGCTACCATACCGGCTTTATAGGGAAGTGGCACCTGGGAACAGATGAGTGGTATCCAGAAACACAGGGCTATGATGAAAACTATGGGGGCTGTGATTATGGGCAGCCTCCACACTATTTTGACCCATACCAACGACCAGAACACCCACACCCCATGATACAGGCAGGTATTCCAACTTTGGCCCCTAGGGATAGTGGAGAATACCTGACAGATAGAGAGGCCGCAGAAGCGACAGGCTTTATTAATAGAAATAAAGACAGGCCCTTTTTTCTAAGCCTGGCCCATTATGCCGTACACACTCCCATACAGGCTAAAGATTCTCTTACAGCTTTATATGAACCTACTGAGGACAGCCTGGGAACAGCAGCATATGCTGCCATGGTTCATTCTGTAGATGAGGCTATGGGGACCATTCTCCTAACCCTAGAAGAACTTCAACTTAGGGAGAATACCCTTATTATTTTCACTTCAGATAATGGCGGCTTAGATAGAGGTGGACAACCCACCAATAATATTCCGCTAAGATCTGGCAAGGGATTCCCATATGAAGGAGGCATACGAGTTCCCTTCATAGTTTCCTGGCCAGGGGTGGTCCCCTCAGGTACTGTCTCAGAAGAGGCAGTCATGGGTATAGATGTTCTCCCTACCCTTGCGGAAGTTAGCAGTACTACACCCTCTAAAGAGATAGATGGTGTTTCTTTAGTTCAGCATCTTCAGGACTCCCAATCAGCACTTTCGAGAGAGGCACTTTTCTGGCACTTCCCTCATTACAGGTATAAAGAAGTAGGCCCATACAGCATAGTTCAGAAGGAGAACTGGAAAATGATTAAATTCTACGATGAAGAAAGTGTTGAGCTGTATGATTTAGCTAATGATCTGGCAGAAGAAAATGAGCTTTCTGTAGATCATCCTTCTAAAGTAAAGGAGTTAAATACCTTGCTAGAAGAATGGCTAACAGCTACACAAGCAAAAATTCCAACTTCGACCCTATAACTATGAATGCACATCATGTACTAGTTGGCCTGTTACTATTTCTTACTATTTCTTGTACTGCCCCAGAAGATAATACTGAGACGGACGCTACACCAGAACCTGAATGGGTCTCCCTGTTTAATGGTAAGGACCTTTCTGGTTGGATACCCAAAATCAGGAATTATGAACTGTATGAGAACTTCGAAAATACCTTCCGAGTAGAAGAAGGCGCCATCTCAGTAGGCTATGAGGGATATGGCCCATTTGACTATAGGTATGGACATATCTTTTATGAGAACCCCTTCGATTATTATCACTTCAGGATGCAGTATCGCTTTATAGGAGAGCAAGCTGAAGAAGGAGAAGGCTGGGCTTACAGAAATAGTGGAATCATGCTGCATTGTCAACCACCTGAGACTATGCTAAAGGATCAGGACTTCCCCATCAGCATTGAGGTACAATTACTTGGAGGAGCTGAGGAAGGAGAGAGAACTACAGCTAACCTTTGTACCCCTGGCACACATGTCCATATGGCTGATACCCTACTGACGGACCACTGCTTTCCTTCCTCTTCTCAAACCTACAGAGGGGAAGAGTGGGTAAATGTTTATGTGGAAGTGTATGGAGATTCTCTCATTAGGCACATAGTGGAAGGAGATACCGTTCTGTCCTACACGCTCCCACAAATTGGAGGAGGAGTGGTGAATGGGTTTGACCCTAACATGAAGCCTGATGGTACTGTACTAAGGAGTGGCTACATCTCCCTGCAAAGTGAAAGCCATCCTGTCCAATTCAGAAACATAGAAATCATGGACCTGAGTGACCAGTTTGCCAGGAGATAAGTGTACTTGAACCCCCTAGTGGGAAGTGGTATATTTATTCCTATAGACTCATTGATATAAGCAAATTAAGGCCCAGATTCCAGATAAAATCTCCACATAGCCCTGAAGAAATCCATGTATTTATTCAGGCTAAATTGGATGAGGGAGAAGATCCGGTGGTAGGTTCCCTAATTCCAGGGCATATATTTCTACGCATCCATATGGAGCAGCAACATTATTGGTCTCCCAAATTAACTATTAGCCTGGAAGAATATGCCTGGGGTACCCTCATAAGAGGCTTGTATAGTCCTGCGTCCAATGTGTGGAGCTTGTTCCTGTTTGGATATGCTACAGTTGGAGTTTTAGTAGTACTATAATTTTCTGGTTATTATCCATGAAATGAAGTATTTAATTATCCTTGTCTTAGGATGAGCTGTTAGGTTCAGATCATGATCTGAACCGACAATCTTTGATGCAAGGAAATGGCTTACAGCAAGAAAAATGCAGCACTACCGGAATTTTTGCCTTATTCGCTACCCTGATAAGAAGTTCACGATTACGCCTGGGAATGGAAGCGCCTATTTTATGGGTCATCCCTGGCCTGGTGGGAATTGTCTTAACATTATATCTGACTGCTCAGATAGGACAAAAATTAGGGGCTGACCAGAGGTTTATTCTACAGCATTTTCTGCATAATGCCCTTCATAAAAAAGCTCAAATCATATAACCACAACATACACCTAATGAAAAAAATCAGCTTTATATTATTAATCCCCTGTATTTGGGCCATGGCTTTCCTCCCCAAACAATCTACCGTCTCTGATGCGCTCACAGGTGCATGGAAAACCATAGAAGTAAATGGAGAAGCCGTTCCCGTAGATATTACCTACATTTTTGCTTCTGGCTATGGCATGTTTTCTATTTATGATCTGGAGAAAAAACAGTTCATAGAAGCTTCTGGCGGATACTACAAAGTGAATGATGATTCTTTTACCATTACCATAGAGTATCATACAGGAGACACTGCTGAGGTAGGGAAAGCCTACACCTTAGCCCTAACTGCAGGAGAGGATGAAAGTATGTTAATGGAAGGAGAAGATAGTAAAGGGGAAAAAATCTCTATCCTCCTGAAAAGGATTGACTACGGTAATACGCCCCTAAGTGGTAACTGGCGCATAAGTGAAAGAATGCGGGAAGGAGAAATGAGACCTATGCGACCAGGTCCCAGAAAAACCCTTAAAATTCTTTCAGGTACACGCTTCCAATGGGCTGCCATCAATCCTGAAACCAAGCAGTTTAGAGGAACAGGGGGAGGTACCTACACTTTTGAAGATGGGAAATACACAGAACATATAGAATTCTTCTCCCGAGATAGTAGCCGGGTAGGGATGAGCCTGGAATTTGACGGATCTGTAGCAGGAGAAGCCTGGACCCATTCAGGTTTTAGTAGTAAAGGGGATCCCATAAAGGAGATATGGAGAATAGACGCATATTAATAGATGTTGTCAGCTCTGGTTCAACTGATCCTATTGACCAGTTCTCCATAGCGATCTCCATCAGCCCTGTAGGCTCTACTTTAGCATTCGGCCCAAAATGAAGAAAAGATTCTTGGTCCTGCTAATCACCTCTACCCTCACGCTATCCTGATAAATCGGGATGGCGTGAGGGCTATGCCATTAGGTACTTATCCTTTTAAATAAATCTTTCTAATAGATAAGCAGGTAGCTATCCAGCAAATTATCCAGTACTCAGGTTGTTTTACAGGTAGGCGCATGAGTGCAAACGGCAGGCAATTATAGCCATAGAGTTTATATCGACCGAGCCTTGTTTATTTAGGGATTCTTATGTTTAAGATGACATACCCATTTTGGGAGCTAAGTGACTTTGTAGCGATTCTCATATCGAAAGAGGAGTGTAGTAGTGTAGCAGAAGATTTTCTGGTTAAGAGAAATTCTATACATTACTGGTATTCTGATTATACGAGAACTACTATTTATTCCGAATTATGAAATACTTACAAGTTGCCATTGTACTATTCCTAGGTCTTTGCCTGGAACTACAAGCGCAAACCACTACCCAGCCCTGGGCCATAGGGATAGGAGGTGCCTCTTTAAGAGATGCTACAGATGTTCCGTTCGGGGATTTTAAGACTGATGATAATGGCCTAGCCATACAATTACAAGTAGCCAGGTCTCTAAACTCTTCCTTGAATCTGGCCCTTAACGCTGGCATTTCTTTCAAAAATCTGGATCAAAGAGATGCCGATGATGTATCTGATGCTGATCTACTACTACAATACCGACTTGATAATGGCTATATGATTAGGGAAGACTATTGGTTTGCCCCTTACCTACAAGCGGGCATAGGAACCAATTTTCTTGATTGGAACGACATAGATTTTAATTACCATGTTCCAGTAGGAGCAGGGATTAGGATTAGGCTTGATCAGACCATCTCTCTTGATCTGAATGCCACCTTTAAGTCTAGTATTTCAGATGCTACAGATTATATGACCTTAAACGGAGGCTTTATCGCTCGATTAGGACAGGGCAAGGCAAGGGATTCAGATAAAGATGGTATCATAGATGAGGAAGATCTATGTCCATTAGTAGCAGGTACTTCTGCCACGCAGGGATGCCCAGACAGGGATAATGATCTCGTAGCAGATAACGTAGATGTATGCCCAGATACGCCTGGTTCTGTAAATGGGTGCCCGGATGCTGATGGAGATGGCATAATAGATAAAGAAGACCTATGTCCGGATCAAGCAGGTATTGAAGCTTTCTTCGGCTGTCCTGATACGGATGGGGATGGTATCAAGGATAGTGATGATGCCTGCCCTACGGTAGCTGGTCTAAACACCTTACAGGGATGTCCAGATGCTGATGGAGATGGCGTAAGAGATGGGGATGATGCCTGCCCAAACACAGCTGGCCTAGCCAACCTAAATGGATGTCCTGATTCTGATGGAGATGGAGTAGCTGATCCTGATGATGACTGTCCGGAAGTACCGGGAAGTGCTGAATTCAATGGATGTGTAGATACAGATGGAGACGGAATCCGCGACTTAGATGACAGGTGCCCAGATGAGGCAGGAGTGGAAGAATTGAAAGGATGCCCGGAAATCAAGGAGGAAGTGAAGGAAGCCCTGGAATTAGCTACTCGTTCCGTCCGCTTTGCTTCAGGAAGTGATAACTTACTTTCAGGGTCTTACAGAGTTCTGAATGAGGTAGCCCAAATCATGATAGACTACCCTCAGTATAAATTAAGAATATCCGGTCATACAGACTCCTCAGGCGATGACCAGAAAAACCTGGAACTTTCTAAAAGAAGGGCTGCTTCCTGCTTGAAGTACCTGGCTGGAAAAGGAGTAGATGAAAGTCGGATGACCTCTGACGGGTTTGGAGAGACACAGCCAATAGGTAATAATAAAACGTCCACTGGAAGAGCACAGAATAGAAGAGTAGAGTTTGATCTATTTGTAGATTGATGGTACTTCCCTGCTCTTTCTTCTTACATGCAAACACAAGAGGCGGCCTATCAGCCGCCTCTGCTTTTATGATTGAAATATATTCTTATTCCATCACAGGGGGAGTAATCATGATATGGGCCCTATGCGTACCAGGGTCCATAATCCAGGGGCCTCCCGGGACTATGGGTTTAGTAGGTAGGCCACTACTCTCTGCTGTAGCCCATGGAATATAGACCACATACCTATACCTGGCTCCCGCTAGTTCCCCCTCTTCCTCATTCCATTCTACCTCTTTCCCTTCCAGTAGATGTAAGGTAGTAGGCTGTTCAGGCATAGCTAATGTTCCCGCTTTAGCTTCCTCCTCTCGTATACTGAAGATCTCATTTCCGTTTTTTCCTTCTGCTCGTAAGGCTCTTCCCCTTTCCATAAAAGGACTAAGGGCTTTGTGATAACAAACTACCTGAAACCCCTCCTTAGCAGGATCATCTGCTACACACACCTGCAGGTTTGTACCTTCTCTAAGGCTTATCAGTTCCCCTTTAGCATCATACCCCAATACAGCTGCACCCTCACGTACATCTTCAGGTGCTGCCATTAGCGCTGTTTGTATTTGTTTCTCCTTGTCTGGAATGGGCTGTGCACAAGCTTGTATACATAGGCTACAGATAGCTACCAGCGAAAAAATGGATATTCTCATAATTATAGGGTTAGGATAAGTTTTCTTCTATGTTGATGTTAAACATGCACAAGATCATATTCTTATAAAGGTCATTAGCCTTCAAGAAACAAAGAGACTTTTCCACCTAATAACCTACTAAGCAGACAGATGGGTACATGCTTAACATACGCTAGTCTCCCAATACCTCTTTAGACATGTGCATGGTAACTAGCACATGCGGGACATCTACTACCTCTGCTATTTTTAGGTCTCCAGCCAAAGAACATAATGCATAGGCATCTGTCCGGCTTAGTCCCTTTTCTGCTTCCAGGTAATCAATCATGTAGCGCACGGCCTTCTTAGCAGCTTCATCCAGGGTTTCTCCAAAAGCAGTAACAGCATAGTAATCTTCTTTCTCATACTGAGGCTCCTGTATGGATTTATTTTTCAAGACTTCCACTTCATAGATAATGCGGGTGGGCGCTTCAATGGCTGTTCCACAAACCTCCCCCAACCCCTGGGCGGCATGAGCGTCTCCTATAGAGAATAGCGCACCTTCCACAAATACCGGGAAATAGACCGTAGTTCCTTCCGTAAGATTAGGATCATCCATATTTCCTCCATTGGCACGTGGGGGAATGGTATTTAGTAATTCTTCTGTAGCAGGTGCCACCGCCATTACCCCAGGAAATGGATTCAGCGGCACGCGTATATTCTCCGTAAACTGAATATGGGTGGAAGAAGAATCAAACTCATAGGTCCTAATGTAAGGTTCTTCAAACTCAGCAGCCAAAAAGCCAAATCCAGGTACAATGGCATTCCAACCATAATCTATCAAATCAATCTTATGAAGGGTAACGGCCAACACATCTCCAGGCTCAGCTCCCTCCACATACACAGGCCCCGTAACAGGATGAATAGGGTCAAAACTAAGCCTGGCTAAATCTCTTAAAGTAGCACCTGCTAGCAGCTGTTCATCACTTGCATCCTCTGTGAAAGCTTCAATCACTGCGCCTGAGGGTACGGTTAATACCGGCTCAATGGTGCTGCTAAACTTATTATGGGTTTGATCTTTAGTAAGGGTGTACTGGGGCTCCGGTACTAACGGCTCTACCTCAGGGGTAGCCTCTGGAACTGGATTACAGGCAGCTAGGATACAGATAAGTGGCAGTAAACATATTCGAATAGTGAGCATTAGGGTGAATGTTTGAGTTCAACATAATACGAAATGTAAGCTTTGGCTAAGTACATATAACAACCCGTTCTTAGCTGTCTTCTACATCAGCCCTACAGACTTCTTTTCAGCAGTGGCCGCATCAGAAAGTTAATTTCACACATATCAATCTCGAAAACAACATAACTGATCACGAGAATATAGTAACCAAAACCCCTTTCAAGATACAATAGATTCCTATTGGCAGCAATGAAGCTCATCAGCCAGGAGCTAAGCCTGGAGAATCCAAAAGTGGAAATTCTGGCAAGAATCTTTAGGTTTACCCCCAAGCTCTTATGATCTTAGGTTCCCTAAAGTTTATGATATGATTGTTACCTGTGTACACATCCACGTTAAGCCTGAATCCATTGAGGCATTTAAACAGGCCACCCTACTTAATCATCTGGGAACCATCAAGGAGCCTGGGAATATCAGGTTTGATTTCCTTCAGCAGGAAGATCAGCCAGATACATTTCTCTTGTATGAAGTCTTCGAGTCTGAAGAGGCGGTTAAGGCGCATAAACAGACGGAACACTATCTAAACTGGAGGGAGGCTGTGAATGATATGATGGCCCAAAACAGGAAGGGCGTAAGACATACACTACTTGCCCCTACTGATCTTGCCTTATGGTAGAGTATTTCCAGCATGCGCGTCTCCCTCACCTCATTTTTGGAGAAGGTAGCATAGCTCGTCTGGTGGAACTAGCGGCTACTTTTGGGAAGCAAGCCCTTATCCTAACAGGGAGACAGTCTTTCATCCTTAAGTCTTCCTGGCCTACCCTCCAGCGTGAATTAACAGCCAAAGGATTACTATTCTCACAAGAAGTGATAGCAGAGGAGCCTTCCCCAAGTTTGGTGGATGAAATCGTATCCCGTAATCAGGCGAAATCTGTGGAGGTAGTTATCGCCATAGGAGGAGGGAGTGTGATAGACGCGGGAAAGGCAGTAAGTGCGATGCTCTGCCATCCCTATCCCACGAAGTCCTACCTGGAAGGCGTGGGTGACAGGAGGCCTACCGCAGCCAAAATCCCCTTCATAGCTGTTCCTACCACTGCAGGTACGGGAAGTGAAGCCACTAAAAATGCTGTTCTCTCTGAAGTGGGGCCCGAAGGATTTAAAAAATCACTCCGGCATGATGCATATGTGCCAGATATAGCCCTACTGGACCCTGACCTGGCTACCACTGCCTCCCCTACCGTAACGGCTGCGGCTGGCATGGATGCCTTCACACAATTACTGGAAGCCTACCTATCTACTAAAGCCTCTTCTTTTACAGATGCACTCGCATGGGAAGGACTAACCCACATTCAGCTTGGCTTTCTCTCCGTAGTAGAGAATGGTCAGGATATAGCTGCCAGAACTCATATGGCCTATGCTGCTTATTTATCTGGGGTATGTCTGGCTAATGCCGGTTTAGGATTAGTGCATGGGTATGCCTCTTCAGTAGGAGGAAAGATTTCCATTCCTCATGGTATACTTTGTGGCTCATTAATGGGAGTGGTAAATCATATGACGCTGGATAAACTGCTAGAAGAAGATCCTTCCTCTAAGGCCCTACAGAAGTATGCCAAAGTAGGAAGCCTGTTCTTAGGAGAACGACCTTATGAAAACGCAGGATATGCTAAGGGGTTAACTGATCTGATTCAGGAATGGATAGAGAAAGTAAACCTACCAAGGCTATCAGGCTACGGACTGGGAAAAAAAATGATACCTGCATTAGCTGCTGCCACTGGGATGAAGAACCATCCCATTGAATTTTCTCAGGAAGAAAAAGAGGAGATGCTGAGAAAGAGGTTGTGATAGGGCTTAGGCGAAAAATTTTTCACCATTACATCATCTATAACTGTTCCTTAAGCCATCCCTTTACCTTATCTGTAGCATCAAAGTTGTGGCCAGCTTCCCAGAACTCATGATAGGTAAGCGTATCAGCTTCTCTCCTTTGAAGGAGCTCTTCAGCATTCCACAAAGGCACCGTTTTATCTTGGATACCGTGGAGAATTAACAATTTGCCCTGATAGTCATGTATAAAGTGGATGGGAGAACTTCTAAGGATATGATTCCTCCTTTCTGTCAAGGTGGCTTCTCCATTTAAAAACTGATAGTAATATTGGAACCTGTACCTATTAGCTACCTCTTTTCTTACAAAATCTACTGGGCCTGCCTGGGAGATAGCAGCCTTAATTCGTTTATCTCTAGAGGCTGCTAGTAAGGCTACCGTCCCTCCTCTACTTATCCCATAAATCCCCACTCTAGTAGCGTCTGCCCCCTGTATATTCTTTAGGGTTCCATCCAGTAGCCTTAGCGCATCATCAGTTGCCCCATCAAAGGCGTCTCCAAAAAATCCATCAGAACAGAAACCTATATCTCCCGAGCCTAATTCCTGTCCCCGGTAGGAAGGGATAACCAAAATATAGAGCGGAAACTTTTTCGTTAGTTTCCGGATAGTAGGATGTTTACGTAGGTCTACCCTGGGCTGATATTGATTTAAGCCTGGAGCAAACACCAGCACAGGATAATCAAACTGATCTTTGTATCCCAAAGGGAGAATAATAGCCCCATAATGCTTATCCCCCTCGTAGGTCTGAACGGCGATTCTTACTTCTCGATTTTCTGAGTTAAAAAAACTGTATAAATAATACATGGAATCACTTGTATACGTAAAATCTTCCCAATATCGGGAGATGCTTATAATCTCAGTACTATCTACGGAGCAGAGAAGGCTATCCATAAACTTGGTATCTTCCCAAGATATTTCATCATAGGTGATCCTCTCAGCACAAGATTCCATCTCTGGGCTCGGCCTTTCATTTTCATAGAGAGTAGCTATGACAGATAACATTATAATAATGAGGCAACCTATTATTTGGAGAGTCTGCTTCATGAGATAGGTATTCCGGCTCCTCCTAGTACATCTAGCACCTGCCCTCTTTCAGGTTTTCCTGCTAAAATAGGCATAGCATGGCCTATCAGCTCTCTAACCCCAGGCATGGTTAAGGACTGATCATGGTCCTCCTCAGCATCCCAAACTTCTGTGATCCAAACTGCATCAGGATCTTGAGTATCCATGCTAACCAAATAGAGATGGCAGCCTTTAGCATTGGAAACCAGCTTGGAGGCTTTCATAAGAATATCTGCCAGTTGACGCCCTTTACCAGGGACAGCCTGTAATTTTCCGTGAAGTCCATATTTGGGCATAATTGATCAATTTCACATAAGCTTCTAAGTGGCCTAAGACGCTCGAAACCATGAGCTACACTACCATAACATGCTGCTCAGAGCGCCTCAAAAACCCCGGAGAAAGAACCCAAGATATTTAAGTAGATTGATAATGGAACGTATAAACCTGGATAGCTTACTTTTGAGTTCTCTTTTTCCCTTTTTCACTCATGGCGCAGCCGTTATCCCATTTCATGGTTTTAATGTAGTCCACATGCCGGAACCTAAGAGCTGACCAGTCTGCGTCTATAGCTACCTGTCTTACCCCTTCAAAACCCAATTCTCCTAAGGGTAACCAACCACTATCCCGGGTAATATCTGATACATATTTTTGGGAGGATTTCTTGGGATAAGCAAACCATAATACCACATCTCCTTCCCAGACATGCTTGATGGCGTCTATTCTGAGGTGTAAATCTGTTACTTTTTCCGCGAAGAGTAATACGAAAGAATAGGTAAGGCCTTCCTGTAGACCAGTATGCACTTCTGTTAGAGCGGCTATTTGTTTCAGCTCATTCTGGAAGCTGTCTGGGGCATGCCTGATGAGGATGGGGGAGTGATCTTTCCAGTTAAGTTTCTTGAAAAGTGGGCTCATGGCTGCTATACTTCCTTCCTAAGACGGGCAACAGGGACTCCTAACTGTTCCCTATATTTAGCTACTGTCCTACGTGCGATATTATAGCCTTTTTCTTTTAGCATGGCTGCTATCTTATCATCAGAAAGGGGCTTTCTTTTACTTTCTCCATCTATGATTTCTTGAAGGGCACTCTTTACCTCCCTGTTAGAGACCATACCATCCTCCGTTTCTATCCCCTCTGTAAAGAAGAACTTCAAGGGATAAATCCCAAAGTCCGTCTGGACATACTTACTATTAGCTACCCTGCTCACTGTAGAAATATCCATTCCTATTTCTTCAGCTATATCCTTGAGAATCATAGGACGGAGCCGCTTTTCATCTCCTCCTGACAAGAAGAAGGCTTCCTGCTTCCTGGCAATGGTTTCCATGGTATTTAGGAGGGTAAACTGCCGCTGCTTGATAGCATCTATGAACCACTGAGCCGCTTCTATACGTTGCTTAACAAAATCCAGGGTTTCCTTCACCGTACCGTTCTTCCTGCCTTTCTCCATCTGCTTGTACTCTGTGTACATATTCAGATAATTTCGGCTGACTTTCAGATCTGGTGCATTCCGGCTGTTCAGTCTTATGTTTATCTTTCCATTCTCTATGGTAAGAATAAAGTCTGGAATGATGTATTCATGTTTAATGACTGATTGAGATTCCCCTGGTTTAGGGTTTAGCTTGGTGATAATCCCGTAGACTTCTTTGAGGGTATCTTCATCTATGCCGAGGCGTGATCTCAGTTTAGTGAAATGCTTCTTGGTAAATTCCTCAAAGTACTTTTCTATGATTTTGGTGGCTATGTCTACTATTTCACTGGGGTCTTTTCTATACAACTGTAAGAGGAGGCATTCCTGCAGGTCTCTGGCAGCTATGCCTGGAGGGTCAAAACGCTGAATTTTTTCCAGGATATCTTCCACCTCTTCTACCTCCACTTTCATATTATGCCTGAATAGCATATCATGAACTATGGCTTTAGACTGCCTTCTCAGATATCCATCTTCATCTATGCTCCCTATGACCTGATCTCCTATGATGTATTCTCTATCACTTAACTTGAGGAGCGCCATTTGATCTGTTAGTTGATCATAGAGGGACTTCATCTGGACTATGGGCGCCTCGAACTCATCATCATCATCATCTCCTCCTTGTGGTAGTCTTGTTCTATAATCATAATGATCATTGGCGAGGTAATCATCCATGTTTAGGTCAGAGGCCGCCTCATCCTGTTCTTTCTGTAATTGCTCATCTTTTTTGTCAAGATCATCATACTCGCCCTTCACTTCCTCACTAAAGGCCATCTGATCATCTTCCAGGGCGGGGTTCCTTTCGATTTCCTCTTTAATTCGTTGATCTAAAACAGCGGTGGGAACCTGAAGCAGCTTAATAAATTGAATTTGTTGGGGGGAAATTTTCTGTAGTAGCTTTAGCTGCTGGTTCTGTTTTAGCATAAATCCTGTTCCTTAATGGTAATCACTGTCAAATTATAGGCAAGGAGCCATTTCTTACCCGTTTACTCTATAAATATCAGATTAGTTACAACTAAACACAAAAATTTTTAACAGAAATTTAAAATCTGGCATTTTTTTTGCTTTAACATTCACACAATCAATTAAATACGTGTATTCCACAGAATTACAGGCACAGCCAATCCACAGCCGTAGATCAGCTTTATTATTTTCTTACCTTTTTCTCCCTATAAAATTATAATTAATCCTGCTTGGCGGGTTCTTTCTTTAGGTTCAAATCTAACACGCTATTTAGGTCAGGTTCTCTATCAAATACTTGTTGGAGGGAAATAAATGTCTCCGTTCTGTTGACATTTGGGATTTTTTGGATCTTATCCAGCAATAATTCGCGCAGATGAGTAGTATCTCTACAGAAAACTTTCAGAAATATCCCATAATTCCCGGTGGTGAGGTAACATTCTACCACTTCTGGAATGGCTCTTAGCCTGGAAAACATTTCATCATACAGGTCTGCTTTCTCCATATGGATACCTAAATAGGCAGAAATCCCCAATCCTAATTTTCTGTAGTCCGCTATAAGCCTGGAACCATTAATGATGCCCAGGCGTTCCAGCTTTTGTATACGCAGGTGTACAGTAGCACCGGATACATTACACTCTCGTGCTATTTCCAGGTAAGGCGTACGAGCATCCTTCATCAAAAACTCAAGGATTCTATAGTCTAATTTATCCAACTGATTCTCTATCTGTCCTTTACCCATGGATGAGTGCTTTAATTGAATATTATTTTAAGTGGATCAATATAACAAACTGATACATTTTTAGGAATAATTATGAGAAATATTTAAAATATAGAGGTTATTTTTTGTATTCTTCAAATAACTTCTTCATGGACTCAGCCTGATTTGCCTCAATTCTTCCTGCCAATAATAATCTCAATTCTCTACGCCTACTTGCCTCCTCATATAAGTTTTTTTCTTTTTCTGTCTCTGGATCTAACTGCGAAATAGGAATAGGTGTACCCGACTGGTCTACTGCTACAAAGGTGAAATAAGCTGTATTACTGGGCTTTTTCTCCCCTGTGTTCAGAATTTCGTAGGATACATCCACCCTCACTTCTACGGAAGTATTAAATACACGAGTTACTACTGCCTCTAAAATAACGATAGCCCCTAATGGTATGGAGTTTTTAAATTCTACAAAGTCTACCGTCTTAGTAACTACTGTTCTTCTGGTGGCACGCTG
This sequence comes from Bacteroidota bacterium, assembly GCA_039026975.1. GTDB lineage: Bacteria > Bacteroidota > Bacteroidia > J057 > J057 > JBCBKZ01. The sequence continues at coordinate 20,724 of JBCCLI010000052.1, forward strand.
GGCAGAGATGGCTGAAATCACATCCATCCAGTGTAATAGCTTCCCGCCCATGAGATTACCCAGGTTATTGGTGTCATTAGGCAATACTAATTCTGTCTTTAGCGTATAAGTTTCGGATACTTTTTTGGGCGGCATGTATTTCGTAATTTGGCTTAGGCCATTCAGTAAAGGGTAATTTCCAGTTTAAATGTAGGCTTAGGGAAGCTATGTTAATCTTAAGTCTTGCTATACTTTCTTAGCATGAGTAACCAGATCCTTAATCCTGCATTTCCGCCAAAAAATTCCTACGGCAAATATGGCCTAAGCGCTATCCAGGTTTAATTAATAAGAGCGGCAAGTTAGTAATGCTGCCACTTACACCCTATTTTTTGAGAATTAATTAAGTTTTAGAATACTATGCAGGCATATCTGGATCTATTACAGCATGTAATGGAACATGGAGTAGAAAAGGGAGATCGTACGGGGACAGGTACTAAGTCCGTTTTTGGATACCAGCTAAGGTTTGATCTGTCAGAAGGCTTCCCTCTGGTTACTACTAAAAAGGTTCATACCAAGTCTATCATACACGAGCTTCTCTGGTTTCTAAAGGGAGAAAGTAATATTGCTTACCTGAAAGAGAATAAAGTGAGAATCTGGGACCCATGGGCAGATGAAAAAGGAGAGCTAGGACCCGTATATGGGGTACAGTGGCGGTCCTGGAAAGGAGCTAATGGCCAGACCATTGACCAGATATCTGAAGTGATAGAGAGCATTAAGCATAATCCGGATTCCCGCAGACTCATAGTAAATGCCTGGAATGTAGGGGCATTATCGGAGATGGCCCTTCCCCCTTGTCATGCTATGTTCCAGTTCTATGTAGCTAATGGAAAACTTTCCTGCCAACTTTATCAGCGGAGTGCAGACCTCTTCATAGGTGTTCCTTTTAATATAGCTTCTTATGCCTTGCTAACCATGATGGTAGCACAGGTGTGTGGGCTGGAAGTGGGAGACTTTGTGCATACTTTTGGGGATGCGCACATTTACACTAACCATTTTGAGCAGGTAACACTACAGCTCTCTCGGGAACCCAGGGTCCTCCCGCAGATGCAGATTAATCCTGAAGTAACTTCCATCTTTGACTTTGTATATAAAGACTTCAGCTTACTGAACTATGATCCTCATCCACTCATTAAAGCTCCAGTTGCTGTTTAGATAGATATGAAGGAAATTCTCCGAAAAATCAGAAAAGTCGAGCTCAAAACCCGAAGGCTAGTCCACACCACCTTCGCCGGGGCCTATGATTCTGCTTTTAAGGGACAAGGGTTAGAATTTGAAGAGGTACGCCCTTATCAGATAGGGGATGATATCCGAACCATAGACTGGAATGTTACTGCCAAAATGGGGCAGGCATATGTAAAAACCTACCGTGAAGAGAGAGAACAGGTACTTTTCTTATTGGTGGATATAAGCGCCTCTCAGTTTTTTGGCAATGCCCATCAGCAGAAAATCTACACTGCTACAGAGATAGCAGCTATCTTGGGGTTTTCTGCTTTGAAAAACCAAGATAGAGTAGGCTTAGCTACCTTCAGCGAGGTAGTAGAAAGATTTCATCCACCTAAAAGGGGCAAGAAGCAAGTATTGGCCATGCTATATACGCTTTTACAGCAGGCGCCTAAACATAGTGGAACTTCCCTAAAAGTTGTGTTGGATAGGGTTGCACCCTACCTAAATAGGAGAAGTGTCCTAGTAGTAATTTCTGATTTTATTTCCTCAGACTATGAAGCTGCTCTACTAAGACTGAGTAAACGGCATGAGATCATTCTCATGCAAATATTTCATCCTTATGAGTACATGAACCTGCCAGCTGCCATACTACCTATTATGGATATGGAAAGCGGAAATAACAGATGGGTATATACCGGAAGTAAAAAATTCAGGACCAGCATACAGGAAGAATTCACTAAGCGGCAAACTATGCTGAAGAGACTTAGTAAGCGGAAGAATATGTACTTTGTCTCTATAGATATAAGTCAGGATTACCTTACTGTGTTAGAAGCTTTCTTCAAAAAGCGAAGCCGGACAGGTGTACAAAGAGGTGCACGCTCATGAATAAATGGATCATCTTTTTTCTATTGCTCCTTATTCTCCCTCCCGGGTCTGCTTTCTCTCAGTCGGAAATCATTACGCGCCTGGAAGCAGAAACAGATAGTTTTTATGTAGGTGCGCATATCTCCTTCTCTCTGAAAGTTAGGTATCCCAAAGATCAAGTGGTCTTACTCCCCCAGAAAGAAGATAGCCTTTCCTTATTTGAGTGGATTAAGGGTGAGGAAGTAGACATTCAGGAACAGGGGAAATGGGTGAAGGCAACCCAGGATATTCATGCCAGGAGCTTTTCTTTGGTATCTTCTCAGTCGCTCGTGCTTCCCTATGCCATCGTTAGCGGTAAGGATACGAGTTGGTATACAGTGACTAGTGCCGAGCTGTACCCGATAGAGCTTATCAAGGGCCCTCCCTCTGACTATCTACCTAAGCTATACCGGGAATGGTGGGAAGTGATCCCCCCACCTAATTACACCGTTTTTTTCCTGATAGGTATTGGAGGGATCATTATCCTTTTCACCCTTTATCTCGTTCTTAGAGGACCCCTCATCCGCTGGCAGCAGCGCAGACAGATTAAGAAAAGGTGGAGCCTCCTCAAGTACAGGCTATTTGACATCATGAATGGGCAAGTACCCGTAGATCAAAAAATGTATCAATTTGGGCAAGCATGGCGAGGATTCCTTGCTACCCGGAACGCAAGCTTACTGGAAAGTAAAAGTAATGCTGAGTTACAGCATATTCTGCCTGTTCATCCCTGGTTAGAGGAGCCGGAGAAAGCTGCCCTCCTTAGCTGGAACCAACGGGCAGATGAGGTCATTTATGCTGAGTCAACTATCTCTACCCAAGAAGTCCAACACCAGTATGAAACGCTCCTACTTATCCTGGAGAATGCATATAAGAAGCAGTTGAGTATGATGAAAAAGGGAGATCTGTAGAGACAGATTGGGGGACCTTGGTAAATAAGTATCCCAGGGTAAGGGTTTTTACCTTCCTTCAAATCCTGTGGCAGTTTGCTACATTTTGTTTCAATGCATCTACCATTTCAATAGTGGCGCCCAGGGAGGCGGGTAGCTAATCCATCCATCTTTATAAGTACATTTCCTTAAAATCATCTAGCTGAGCTTCATTTCCCAATACAAATAGGCGGTCATTTTCCTCTATGGGCCTGTGGGCGGGAGGATTGATCTCCACATGTTCTCCCCCATGCTTATAGCCCAGTACGAGAACTCCCGTTTTAGAACGAATTTGTAGTTGGGAAAGGGTCTTCCCTAAG
>JBCCLI010000053.1:0-23786 GCA_039026975.1 Bacteroidota bacterium
AGTACGGTCTATTTCTGGCGTGTGAGACTCACTGAGGCAGTTCCCAGTTTTTGGGGAACCTCTTCTTTCATGCACATAGATAATAAAGAAGGATGGGCGCAGGCTAGCTTAGGCCAGTTTGAGGAAAATATATTGTCTGGGCTAAGCATAGATGATGTCCAGCGGAGATGGGATTTTGATGCGGTTAGCGCAGACTATAATTTTTCTGTTTCCCAAAACGGAGGACTTGTGGTGACGCTAAATGGAACCCTAATAGCAGATATGTTCCTGAGTGGGTATAACCAAAATGGGGTTACCTATTCCATCATTGATCCTTTCAGCCTGGAAGTTAAGTTAAGCAGGACAGCTACTGGTGTCAGGGCACGTTTTGTGCGTTTCCCCTCTGATATGTACCGGCTAGTAGATGCGATTAATAGTGCTAATAAAGGAGATTACGTACTCTTAAGTAGTAACAATAACCCAAGGGTTCCTTTTTGGGAAGAGGAGGTATATGAGGCCTTGAAAGAGATAGGTGCATCCGATAATATCAGGTTGCTTGAGGATGGAGATCCATTCCTAATTTTAGGAAGAAAGGGATATCCTAATTCAGCCATAGAAATTTTATCTCCTAATACAGGGAATGGACTAGTAATAGAAAAGAGATTATTCTCCAGTAAGGAGAACGGAAATATCAGGTCTGTACGTTTAGGTCCCGCCAGGGCTTGGGAAGAATTAACCTGGCGCTGGGAGACCTTAGACCCCTTTAAGGATGAGCTGGTGCGTCTATCAGTTTACGGAATAAATAATGAGAATGCTGATAGCTTGGTACTGGAAACCACAGTAGAAGGGCTCCATTCTCTTGAAGCATTAGACGCGGATGCGTATCCATACCTAAGGCTAGAGGCCGAGCTGAAAGATTCCGTCAGAAGGAGTGCCCCCCAATTAGAAGAATGGGTGGTCTCTTATCAGCCTGCTCCAGATGTGGTGGTAGATCCTATCACTAATTTTGAGTTTAGGGCTGATACCGTGGATGAAGGCCAGGAAGTCTTTATTAATATGCAGGCTACTAATATCTCAGAAATAGGGATGGACAGTCTGCTAGTGAAATTTACCCTTGAGAAAAGTGATAGATCTCTGCTAGTGTTGGACAGCATCCGCATAGCGCCAGTTCCGGCCGGTGCCTCTGTCCCTTTCTCATACTCCTTTAGCACCTTTGATAGAGGACTTGACGGAGATGTATCATTAAGGGTAGAGTTAAATCCCAACCAAGATCAGGCAGAGCAGTACATTTTTAACAATCTGTTTGTACAGCCTTTCTTTGTCAGGATAGACAAATTTAACCCTTTGCTGGACGTCACCTTTGATGGGAAGCGTATTATTAATGGAGACATAGTATCTCCACAACCAGAGATTTCCATTCAATTAACAGATGAGAATACCGTCATAGCCCTAGATGATACTTCTTCTTTTGAGCTTTACCTACGCCAAGGGAATATAGTAGGAAGTTTTGAGAGAGTATTCCTAACAGACCCAAGAGTGGAATGGTTCCCTGCGCAGTTACCAGAAAATAAAGCCAGAATTTTCTTTTACCCAGGTAAGTTTGAACGCTTAGAAGATGATAGTTACACCCTCAGGGTACAAGGAAAAGATGCTAAAGGAAATGCTGCAGGCATAAATGAACAGTTCTACGAGATAAACTTTGAGGTGGTCAATGAAAGTAGTGTTACCCATCTCCTAAATTATCCCAACCCCTTCTCTACCGCTACCAGGTTTGTGTATACCCTTACGGGAAATGAGCTACCGGAAGTTTTTCAGATTCAGATCTATTCTATCTCTGGAAGGCAAGTAAAAGTGATAGACTTATTAGAATTAGGAGAAGCTAAATTTGGGCGGAATATCACAGACTACGCATGGGATGGAACAGATGAATACGGAGACAGACTGGATAATGGGGTGTACTTGTACAGAGTGGTCACCAAAATGGTGAATGAAGAACTATCCTTAAGAGAAACCGGGGTGGAAAAATACTTCAAGAATGGATGGGGAAAAATGTACTTGATGAGATAACAGGTTTTTACCTACGCTTCTATATTCCCCTCTTTATGTGTAGAACCACTCCCTATATGTTGGATGGAAAGTTACCCGATAGTAGGGAGATCTCTTATGGTCATTCTCCTACTAATAAATCAAGGATTATGTGTTAGCGCAGCCCACATTTAGCAAATTTATTGTTACATTATTTATGTTCTAGGTTGCCAGGAAAGCAGCAGCGAAAGAGTCTTTCTGTTTCGTTGAGAACAAAACCGCCTAGGGAATATCTCCGTTAATAAGATGATGGGCCCAACAAAAAAGGATCAGCTAAGAGGAATAGGTAACCTTGATAGGAGGTTTACCTGGATAGGAATGGGATTACTAACGGGACTTATTACTTTTTTGCTGAGCCTAAATCCTACCTTCACAGAGGTAGTCTATTCCAGAGGGGTATTTGTGCTGATAAGGTGGGTGTGGGATTACACTATAGGTTGGATTCCCTTTCCACTCATATATTTGCTACTGGCAGGTCTGCTTTATTGGATTATTTCTGGTTTGATAGCTTCCAGAAAAACGCGTTCCATTCAGCCATTTCGGAACCAGTTAGCAGGCTATGTTTTTTCTTTTCTTGCCTTTCTTTCTGCTGTGTATGTGATTTTTCAGCTGCTATGGGGCTTTAATTACCAGCGTCAGCCTATAGAAGCCTCTTTAGGGTTAGCAGTAGCTTGGCCTGACAGTGTGGAGCTAGTTCAGGAATTCAACAGAGTCACAGATAAGCTCACTAAGCTTAGAGAAAAAGTTTCTTCTGCCTCTGCGGAGGGCTTCTCCTTTGAGGAGGCATACCTCAGAAAACAGTTAGTAGTAACCCTTGAACAAAACGGATATCCTACTCCTGGCAGACCCAGGGGAAAGACCGTAGCCCCCAAAGGAAGCCTGATGCACTGGGGGGCGTTAGGTATTTATCTCCCCTTCATAGGAGAGGGAAGTATAGATGCGGGCCTACCTGAAATCACACTTCCTTTCACCCTCATACACGAATTAAGTCATGGATATGGCTTTGGAGATGAAGGAACAGCTAACTTTTGGGCGTATTTGAGTTGTACACAATCAAGTGACATCCGCTTGCAGTATATAGGAGAACTTAGTTATTGGCGGCATCTGGCCAGGCTGGTCTATTATGATCACCCAGAAGAGTATGAGCGAGTTAGGGATTCACTAAGTCCAGCTATCATGGCAGATCTAGACCTCATCAGAAAGACCTACGCTGCCTACCCTGCCTATTTCCCTGAATTTTTTGCCAAGGTATATGACCGTTATTTGAAGTCCCAGGGAATAGAAGAAGGTGTGAAAAGCTACAGTAGGGTGGTAGCCCTCATTATGGCATGGGATGAAAAACAGCTACAAGTTGACTGAATTAATATCCATCAGACCCATTAGTGAAGCAGAAGTCCACCCTCTCACACAGTTAGCACGGGACACCTTTTATCGATCCTTCATTTACGCAAATACAGAAGAGCGAATGAAGGCTTATTTGGACACCCAAATGAGCGAGAAGGTCATGGCAGGGGAATTGGCGGATGAGAAAAATATCTTTTTCGTTCTTATGGTACGTGGTAGCTGGGCAGGCTATGCAAAACTTAGGCAAGGCCAGGTTCCTGACTGTGTACTAGGAAGACATCCTATAGAACTAGAACGCTTTTATATTCATCAGGATTACCATGCTAACGGACTGGGATCCCTACTGATGCAGCACTGTATTCAGTGGGCTGTTGCTGAGGGAAAGCAGACCTTATGGTTGGGCGTTTGGGAAGAAAATGAGGGAGCGATTCACTTTTACAGGAAAAAAGGCTTTCTAAAGAAAGGAGATAAGCCCTTTATGATGCACGATGACCTACAGAAAGATTGGATCATGGAAAAAGCTCTTTAGGTGAGGTAGATAGGGTCTAAGCTTGTCCGGAAGTAAAGACAAAATACAGGACTACGAAAAGAATAACAGAACCAATCATTCCATACATGAACATATTATAGGAAAGTCTCAGTAGTCTGAATTTTTTAGCTAAGACTTTACCCAGGAAGTAAATATCCTTTGCCATACTTCCATATAGGTACTCACTATCCTGCATCATCTGGTCTATTCCCCATAGAAAATCATCCAGCCCCATACTATGGAAGTTCCCAAAGAAGAGGAGATTAGTTCGCTTTTGGATGATGTCTTCTCTAGTGAAAGTACCCTCATTAACTTTAGGCCGTGTAGAAAGAATAGCGAATACTATGGTCGTGAGACAGACCAGTAGGATGATAAAGCTAGGGACTATGATGTAGACATCTTCAGCAGAAATTAAGGAGGTAAAGACAATAGAAATGATAATGGCATTGATAGAAAGCAGAATATTGGCCTTATTATCTGCGATAGAACTTAGGTTAATATGCGTTCTATAGGTAGCCCTAAACATAGTCTCTATCCCTCTGTCAGGCCTTTTAGTTCTTATTTTTTCTACTTTCCTGTTGAGTTTACCTATTTGGAGTTCTTTTTTATGTAATTCTTTTTCAAGGACAGCACGAGCCTTCTTCCGCGTCTTAATTTTCTTTTTAATCTTTTTAATATTTTTCAGCTTTCGCTGTTCCAGTACGGTCTGCCCATAGGCTGTGTAGTACACATGCTGTTTGAAAAAGCTCAGGTTAAATTTCTCCCACTTCCTATCCGTGAGTTCAAGCTGTCTGAAGAGTACCCATTCAGACCTAATATCATCAGAGTTTCTCAGGGCTTCAGGAGTGGAGAGATTGTAGAGATCTGCATCCTTGATGACCTGCTCCATAAGATTTCTGGGCGTATGGTCTAATTTAGTAGCCTCAATTAATTGGATGATGAGGGTCTTTATCTCAGCAGGAAGTCCTTTTTCACGGAAGTATTCATCTGCCATCCGCATACTTTCCTCCTCATGTCCGTCATAACAGCTTAGATAGCCCAGGTCATGAAACCAGGCGGCCAGTACAAGTATATCAATATCAAAATGAGATAGCCCACTATTTACCCCTATTTCTCTACAAGCATAGACCACTTGCTTAGTATGGTCAATGGTGTGATAGCTAAATCCTTGCTTAAGTGAGGACGTAAGTAGATGGGTGGCGTAGGCCTCTACTTCCGCCAATAATTCTTTATCTACTTCCCTCGGAGGAGTAGATAAAATTTCATCATGTGCTTGTGTCCCAGACTCTGCCATGAATGTTTAGGTCATTATAGCTAACCCCTATGTAGTATTAAACGGGAAAAAGCCTCATAAAGATAGAAAATATTGTGATTACGGAATGTGTGATTTTTTCTTAATACCTGATCATGTGAAATAATCTGCCTGTGATTGCTCAATTTTTAAGGCTTAATTTTCAATATGTTATGCAAACTGCTAGCAATATTCTATGTTTGCACTTCACTTGATTTATTCTAACTCTTATACATGAAATTAATACAGGTATATTTTGTGGTACTGACAATGTCCTTGTTGATATCTTGTCAGAACTCATCTCAGGGCGGGTTTGGAGATGCTTCTGCTGACCTCACAACTCAATTAGATAGCGTCTCCTATGTGCTTGGAAATAATATAGGGAACAACCTGAAAAGTGAGCCTAGTCTTGGAAAAGCTGACTTAAACTTGGCAGCTATGATGAGAGGCTTGCAGGATGGACTAGCAGGGAATGAATCTTTGATAGATGAGCAGGCGATTAACCAGCTCATGACTTCATTCCAAAATCAGTTACTGGAAGAAAAGAAAGAACAGAATGATGCCTTCTTTGAAGAAAATAAAAATAAAGAAGGGGTAGTGGTGCTCCCCAGCGGATTACAATACAAGATCCTGGAGGAGGGAGACGGTCCTATCCCAACAGAAGAAGATGAGGTCAGGGTACACTACCGAGGAACCTTATTAAATGGGGAACAGTTTGATAGCTCTTATGATGGAGGGGAGCCAGTGGAGTTTCCGGTTACACGCGTAATAGGTGGGTGGATAGAAGCCCTTCAATTAATGAAAGTGGGGGCTAAGTGGGAATTATATATTCCTCCCTCACTAGCCTACGGGCCTCAGGGTCAGAGAGGAAGTATCATAGGTCCGGAAGAAGCCCTGATTTTTCAAGTAGAATTATTGGGCATTGTTGCTCCAGAAGAGTAAGCCTACAGAAAAAGCATATACAGCTCCTCTTATTCAGAGGGGCTTTTTTTATGCCACATTTTTTCCAGCTCTGCTATATTTTGTCTGATAACTCCGGGCTGTTCCAGGTTATAAGTCCAGTGATGATCAAAGAGGGTAATGGGAATACTTCTGGTATCTTTTCTCCTGGAAATGTATAGGCTGTGGAAGCGTACGCCCTTTTCAGCTCTTGTGCTAGCTATCCTTTCCATCAACTTAGTATCTACCTTAGGAATCACAAAATCAGAGATAACTAGTATATCCGCATACTCAAATGTTTCTTCCTCCACCATATCAATGGCTTTTCTCAGGGCGGGTTGAATATCTGTTCCCCCATGGAAACTCATCTGGAGAAAATCTAGTACCGCTTGCATATCTGTCTGGGCAGCAGACAGTTCTATGCTTCTGATCCGGGTAGAAAAGGAAATTACAAAAGCCTTTCTCTTCTGTTTTAAGGCAATATCCAAAATGGCAAAAGCCAGTGCCTTGGCTACCTTTTCAGGCTCCCCGAACATAGACCCACTCGTATCTATAGCTAAAATGATGGGACCTCTATTTTCCTCAGGTGCTTGAAGAATAGGCCTTTCCTTTAGCTTTTTATGAATGTCTGCATCTGTGGACTGATACTGAAAGGTAAGCAGCTTTTTCTCCACAAAGCGCTTGGAGAAAAGAAGCTCTGTATCAGGAGAACTTAGCAGGGCTATTTCAGAAGGGAGCATAGCACTAAGATCACTGCTGTGATGCACACCTACTATCTCTGATTTACCTATGGGATTAGGCTTCCATGAAAGGGATAATTCTGGGGAGAATAAGGACATTTCCTCTTCCATCTGTTTTTCTAGCTGCCACCTGCCTAGCAGGTCCGCTAGTTCTTGTAAAGTAGGGTCTTCTTTCAAGGTATCGGAGACCTCTTCTAACTTCTCCCAGTTGATCATGTTCCACTTCCCAATGGTTGAATTCCAGGCTAACCCCAGGAAGTTATAGAAGGGGGAGAGGAGATCTCCCAGGTCACTCATGGCTTTTATTCTTTCCTGAAGGTCTGAATAGTAGCGCTGGAAAAGCTCCTCTAGCACAGCCTTTTCACTTATCTCATGCGAACGTTGGAATGCCTCCTCCCAGGAAGCCAGAATATTCTCTAAAAGAAGCGGTAATACATGGTAGGAAGGAAGCTCAGCTAGCTGCTCCCACTGTCCCTCTGCTTGCTCGGATAACTGTTTGCTAAAAAAAGCCCAGTCTTTAGCCCTGTCTGGATACTGTACGGAAAGTGCTTCTATTTTCTCTTTCCACTCCTCCATGGAAAGAGTTCTGATATTTTCCTGAAAGTAGGAAAGGCGTGTGTTCTCTTGACTTTTTAGCTTTTCTGAAGAAAGTTCCAGGTACTGCTGCTGAAACCAATTCAGGGATTCACTTAATACTCCTAAGGAAAAGTCTTCATTTTGTAGGGTAAGCTTCCTCACTTGTGGTGCTTGAAAAAGCCTTTTTAGGAGATCTGCCCAGTTGGGATAGGAATGTTTAAATTCTGACTGCGCTAACTCTGCCAGAGAATCAAACTGTCTATCATACAAATGCTGGTAGATTAGGCCTACCAGAAACTTTCTGGAAGGTTTATCCATGACTACCCCAAACTGGATAAAGTCAGACACCTCATTAAGAACTCGCTGAGATACTTTCATAGTGGTGCCTGTTTTTTTCTATTTCCAGTTTCATATGACTGATAGTAAGGATAGCTTTTTCTAAGCTTTCTTTGACGAGACTTACATATTTTCTGTCTACAAAGAGGTGTCTGGCAGCCATATCTTCATCTTGCGCTTTTCTGGCCTGTAGTTCCTGGATTTTTTCTTGGCAGAACCGGGTAAGCACCAGGCTTTGCTGGTTCCACCTGTCAATAGAGCCTTGGGAGGGAGAAATTAGCCGTGTGATTTCCTTGAAAACTTCTTCCGTTTCCACAGCAAGCTGTTTCCTTTTACTCATGAGGGTGAAGTCTCCCGTTCGGGTAAAAGAAAAGGTTTGGAAGGGCCTAAATACCTGATTAGAATTTTCAAAGATGGGTAAAAAGGTTTCTTTGTCTACTTCCATATTATCCCAGTCTGATTTCCTGAGAAATACGTCATCATTACTCCAGTAATTCAGGACTTTTACATAGGGGTTTTTCCCTTTATCCAGGTAGGATTTTGCCTGCACTACTTCCTGGGAATGGGTTACTTCTGTCTCCTCTTTTACGTCAAGTAGAATCTTGTCCATACCCTGTTTGAGGGCCTGTAGGTTTAACATACCCTGATACCCATAGGATAACATAGCGTCTTCTACTAGCTTTTCAGCCTCTTCTATCTGCTCATCCAGCTGCCAGATACAGTCAATGATTAAGAAGCAATCAATTAGTTCTACTTGCTCCCTGTCATGAAGGAAGGCAGAGGCACGCATGAGCTGGGCTATTTTCCACCACCTCCTATCTGAAACATACATTTGTTCTTCCTGCTGATATTTGGCATTTCTTTCCTGGAGGATTTTGCGGAGATAATGAAGGTAGGACATTACATAGTCAGGGATGCTGATAGCCTCTATTTGTTCTTTCCAGGTATGATACTGATCAGAGCTGATTTTTTCTTCCTTAGGGACAGGGTCTGAGGTTCCTGACTTCTTGCTGGTTCTTAGCATTTGTTGAAAGAAAGATTCCTCTTTTATATTCTGGATTCTCAGGCGGATCAAAAACCTATCCCATAATGCATCCAGCCCTTCTCCTACTAAGGGGAGCTCATTAGAGGCAGCAATAATCCCTCTCAAATCCACCGTGACTTCATGTTCTCCATTTCGGTAGATCTTTTCATTTAGTACTGTCAGGAGAGAATTCTGGATAGCGGGACTAGCCTTCCATATTTCATCTAAAAAAATAATCTGCGCCCCAGGGAGATAGTGGGTAATAAGTCGTTCATACTTATCCTCACTTTTAAGCTTGCTAATAGAAACCGGCCCAAATACCTCATCAGGGGTACTGAACTTTCCCATGAGATATTCAAAGGCCCTAGCCTCTGTAAAGACGTATTTCAGTCGCCTGGCTATCATACTTTTGGCTACACCGGGGGGCCCTAAGAGAAAGATACTCTCTCCAGCCATAACAGCCAGTAAGCCTAAGCGGACTACTTTTTCTTTTTCATATAGGTCCTTTCTAAGGTGATCCAGCAGGCTGTGAAAGCGGGGATAATTTTTAGGAGATGACATACATATGTGTGGTCAGTAAAGGGAAAGCGGTTTCTATTGCTACATCCTTTCTACCCAATCGTAAGAAAATTGATCCATATTTTCAACACATCTGGAGAGTAATTGAATGCTCTGAAGTATGTCATTTTTATGGCACATTTCTACGGTAGAATGAATATGCCGGGTAGGAACAGAAATACATCCTACAATGGCCCCTTCTCCTGAACGTTGGATAGCGGCCGTATCAGTGCCACCAGCGGTAAGGATTTCCTCCTGAAAAGTGATGTTATAATGGCTGGCAATTTTTTTCATGAAAGTAACCATACGGGTATCACTGATAACTGAGGAGTCCAATAATTTAATAGCCGTTCCCTCTCCTATACGCGTGATGGTTTCATGCCCTCCTACCCCGGGGAGGTCATTAGCTATAGTTACATCCAGCCCAAATCCAAAGTCTGGATTGATACTACGAGAGGAAACCTGTGCGCCACGCATGCCTATTTCTTCCTGAACAGTAAAGACAGCGTAGAAATCAAAAGTAGGCGTTCCTAATTGCCGTAGCGCTTCTATAAGGATAAATACACAAACCCTATCATCTAACGATTTGGTACTTACACAATCTCCTATTTCCACTAAATCCCGCTCTCTGGTAACAAAATCTCCTACAGACACCAGTTCTTTCACTTGGTGGTAGGGCATACCAAAGTCTATGAAAAAATCTTTCAGTCTGGGAGCTTTTCCTCTATCCTCCTTATCCATGATGTGGATAGGCTTACTCCCCAGTACACCTATAAGATCCTTTTTCCCATGTACGATGACACGCTGAGAAGTAAGGGTCTTAGGGTCAAACCCACCTAGCGTATGGAATCTGGCAAACCCTTTATCATCTAAGTGAGTGATGATGAAGCCTATTTCATCCATGTGGGCCGCCGCCATGACTTTCTTCTGCTCCTTTCCTTTCTTGGTGGCAATAATATTTCCCATAGGATCTATCTTTATCTCATCCACTAAAGGGGCTACCTCTCGCAATACAATTTTCCTTACGCGTTCTTCTTGTCCAGGGGCCCCTGCTACAAGGCAGAGTTCTTTTAAGAGATCAAGGTTTAACTCCATGAAATGATCGTTGGTACAGAATAAAGTGAAAGTACATTATGAGCTGAAAAGCTCACTAGGTATGCGATAGGCAGAGGAAATTCAGAGTTAGCATACTTTCTTCCAGCACAAAGTAGTGCAGGGAACTTGGAAAATCAAGTGCCTAAAGGGACAAGGGAGTGAGAAATGGACCCGTCTACCTATGCAAGTACAGATCTCCAGTCCAATCTACTTCTGAGATAAGCATTAACTTCGGAAATATTGATTCTCTCTTGCTTCATAGAATCTCGCTCACGAATGGTTACACATTCATCCTCCTTGGACTCATAGTCTACGGTAATACAAAAAGGTGTACCTATGGCATCATGTCTTCTGTACCGGCGGCCTACGGCATCTTTCTCATCATACATAACATTCATATCAAACTTGAGGTCATCTATGATAGTACGTGCTATTTCTGGGAGACCGTCTTTTCTAACTAGTGGGAATATAGCTGCTTTATAGGGAGCCAATAGGGGATGAAACCTGAGCACCTTGCGGGTCTCCGTACCCCCTTTAGCAGTGGGCACATCTTCCTCATCATAGGCATTACTAAGATGTGCCAGGAAGGTTCTATCTAGTCCCACAGACGTTTCCAGTACATAAGGCACATAGGACTCCTTAGTCTCAGGATCAAAGAACTGTAGTTTCTTTCCTGAGAATTTCTGGTGGCTCTCCAAGTCAAAGTCAGTCCTGGAGTGAATACCCTCTAGCTCTTTAAACCCAAAGGGGAACTCAAACTGTATATCTTCAGCGCCATCTGCATAGTGGGCTAGTTTCTCATGCACATGGAACTTGAGTTTTTGAGGGGTAAGCCCCAGGCTTTTATGCCATTTTATTCTTGCTTCTTTCCAGTGCTTATACCATTCCATCTGGGTACCTGGCTTAATGAAGTATTGCATTTCCATCTGCTCAAATTCTCGCATGCGGAAAATGAACTGCCTGGCTACAATTTCATTCCTGAAAGCCTTTCCTATTTGGGCTATCCCGAAGGGGAGCTTCATACGGGAGGTTTTCTGCACATTGAGGTAATTCACAAATATCCCTTGGGCGGTCTCCGGTCTCATGTATAGGTCCATGGCACTATCAGCAGTGGCGCCTAGCTGCGTCTTAAACATGAGGTTGAACTGCCTTACGTCAGACCAGTTTTTAGAGCCTGTATCAGGATCAGCTATTTCTAGCGCTATAATGAGATCCCTAAGCTTACGTAGGTCATCGGATTCCAGGGCTACCCTTAATTTTTCTCCTATTTCTTCTGCCTTCTTTGCATTTCTATTAGAGATGAGGTATCTCTGATAGGCATCATCTCCTTTTTCCCATCCTTCTTTACGGGCCTTCTTATCGGTATCCTTGACAGATTTTTGCTGGTACTTACTTATTTGGTTTTCTATAAGCACATCTGCCCTGTAGCGCTTTTTGGAATCTTTGTTGTCTATGAGAGGATCATTAAATGCATCTACGTGGCCTGAAGCTTTCCACACTGTGGGGTGCATAAGGATAGCCGCATCCAGTCCCACAATATTTTCATTCATTTGCACCATGGATTTCCACCAGGCTGTTTTGATATTATTTTTCAGCTCTACCCCTAGCTGTCCGTAATCATACACAGCTCCCAGACCATCATAAATTTCACTAGAAGGGAAAATGAACCCATATTCTTTAGCATGTGAAATTAGCTTAGGGAAAATCTCATAATAATTCATAGATGCCATAATCTTTATTTCGGAGGCCAAAATTACACAAATAACCATGGCGTGAAAATCAAAGAAGTCTTTTTAAGATAAATGGGGGATATTACTTTCTGGAGAATTTTCTTTTGAGGAGAAAAATTGGGATAGCATGAAAATTGCTATACCTTTAGGTATAACGTGAGAGGCGGGAGTTTTTGTGGAGTAAAATAGGCTATGTGATGGAAAAAACCCTTCTCATTCCCCTCCAAATAAAACAATTTATTCTCAACTCCCACCTATTTAGTGGTTACTTACCCAATATACATGAGAAAAGTACAGAAAGGAGATACCATCAAAGTTCACTATACAGGTACACTAGAAGATGGACAGGAGTTTGACAGTTCCAGAGATAGAGAACCCCTTGAATTTAAAGTAGGTGAAGGTATGGTGATTAAGGGGTTTGATGATGCTGTCATAGATATGCAGATCAATGAATCTAAAAATGTACATATACCTGCGGAAGAAGCTTATGGTGAGGTTCGAGAAGATTTGATTTATGAGATTGGGAAGGATCAGTTTCCATCCTCTATAAATCCGGAAGTAGGGATGAGGTTAATGTCCCAAACCCAGGATGGACAAGAGTTTCCTGTACGCATTTCTGCTGTAACTGATAACAGCATCCAACTGGACGCGAATCATGATCTGGCGGGGAAAGCACTCAAGTTTGAGCTTAAGCTGGTAGAGATAGCTTAATTCCTGATAAAGACTAATAGTGCTGATTCTTGACCGTTAGGGCCAGAGTAGACCAGTCTGTAGGTAGCTTTAAATCTGGGGCTTTCTGTTAACTGACTTTCTTCTGTCCATAGGCCATGTAGGGTAATTATATCTGGCCGTAGCTCCCTAAATAGATATGCTGTAAAACTAGCTTGGTCTTTACCAAAGGTATCTGCCAATTCTCTATTACACAGGCCAGGAAGATCATACACTTTCATTCCTTTACTAAGTAAGAATCCCCCTACGTCAGGCGTAAGGACAGTGGGTTCCGTTAAACCGTGTTCTTTAGCTATGCTTTTCACTAGTTGAGCCCGTTCCTGGATGGCTGTTAGTGGTACTACGGGTTCCCTACTCCGCTCAAAACTAAGAAAGGAAGAATACAGTAAGTAAATGGCTCCTACCCCCAGTAATAGACCATTTTTCATAAGAAGGGACCCCCTTATTTCGCTTAATAAGATATCAAGGGTAAGTAAGCTTATAGAAATTCCTGATATAATAAATAGGGTAGCGTATCTGTACCAGTCTAGATGGTCATACGGCATTAAGAGAAACTGGATAGCCCCTACGCCCAAGAGAAGACTTAAGGCCTTCAAGTTCTTATCCCAAAGCTGCTTTTTGAACAAATGTACTAACGCGAGAATAAGTCCTATAAGCCCTGCTAGTCCGGCAGGTCCATAAATAGCTTTGGCCATGTGGTGGGGCTTAGCCCATACGGCCATAGTATTTACCATTTGCCAGCCTTTAGCATAGAAAGTGTTAGGGAGGAGTTCTCCAAAGTAAAGCCATCGGAATAAGGAGTAGCCCCCAATAAAAAGTAGGATTGGCCCTATGTAAACTCCCATTATACCCCAGGCATTTTTCTCTGCTTTCCATAAGAGAATAGGTAATATCCCTACCAGTAGGATAGCTTCCGGGCGTGTAAGGGAAAGTAAGCTTATACAAGTACCTATCATCAAAGCTAAGCGGTATGTGTAGGGACGCTGGAAGAGGAGCCATATCAGCCAGATGATCAGGAAAAAGTATAAGCCTGTCTCCAGGCCGCTCACAGCCCACTGAACTACACTTGGGTGATTAGGAAGTAGCAGAATAAGCATGGCTCCTACCAGGGGAGAGGAAAAAATTTTCCCTATGGAGCTCAAAAGATAAATACCCAGGAAGCAGCAGGTAATACCTAGAAGTTTAGGGCTAATAGGAATAAGTAAAATCCTGAGCTTTTGACAAGCAGCCAGTAGGCCAATCCATAGAAAATTTGAGTATCCTTCTACTGCGTCTTTCCCTGGCTGGTCCACTAGACCATGTCCTTCTGCCCAATTCATGGCGTAGGCTAGGCTGATACCTGCATCATCTACTAGCCAATACTGAAAGAATAGGGCTTGAATAAGAAATAATCCCATGCTCAGACCAGCCGTACCTATCCAGAAAATCTTGCTAGTGCTGACCCTGATCATAACTATGTTTAGCCTACTTCCGCAAGAATAGACCTCCCTGCTTTGACTTTTTCTCCCAAGGCTACTTTTACATTACTATCGGTAGGGACGAGAATATCTATTCTGCTACCAAAGCGGATAAATCCATACTCTTCTCCTTGGTTGACCTGGTCTCCTTCCTCTACGTACCACCTGATTCTCCTGGCTAAAAACCCAGCAATCTGTTTATAGGCCACACTTACCTTTTCATTGGCAGTAACTACATAGTTCTGCTCATTATCTGTGGAGGATTTAGGGTTAAATGCCATGAGGTATTTCCCCGGCAGATACTTCAGCATTTTTACTTCTCCTCCTATGGGATTTCTGTTGACGTGTACGTCCAGGGGAGACATGAAGACACTGATCTGCATCACAGGCCCTTTGAAGTACAGCTTATCTTCTATTTCTTCTATCACCACTACCTTTCCATTACAGGGAGAAAGAATGTGATTAGGATTTTCTTCCACCTGGATAAGAGGATTTCGGAAAAAATTGAGGATAAGCCCAAAAAAGATCACTCCCGCAGGGAGGAGTAGGTAAGCCACTATGGGGTTAATAAGATATCCGCCATATATGATGGCCATTATTAGGATAAGTGAAATGGGAATTATGAGTTTCCCTTCTCTGTGTAGTCGCATAAATCGTAAAACTTTGCCACGAAGATAGAGGCTTTATTGGCTAAGACCATGTTTGGAAGAGATAATTTATTGGTGAAAATTCCAGACGGAAGGGTATGGCTAGCTGATTGTTTGAATAATAGTGAGTATAGAAAAACGAAAAGGAGTGTGAAAGAACCCGGGATAGGGGTTTTCTGTCATGTATTTTCTAGTTCAATTAAGGTCCAAGAAAGAAGCCCAAGACTATTTTCCTACCTTTCTGTAGAGTTCCGTGAGATCTTTAATTTGGAACTTTCCATACTCTTTAGGGATAGTGGAGTATAGAATTTCTCCTCCATTAGCAGTTACTATCTGAATTTTTTTTACTCGGGGGTGTAGGTGTAAATAGGCCACCCCTTCCTCTTGTTCTGCTATGGCTCTTTCAATATCACCTTCAGATACTATCAGGAAATTATGCTTATAATACTTGGCTAGTTTTTCAGTATCCTTAATGCCAGGAGGGAGATCATTAGCACTTATATATAGCAAGTACTGTTTAATTTCTGTACGTCTGGCATTGAAGTGCTCTTCTTCCAGATCATCTAGATTATCTCTGCTGACCTCGTAATTATTCAGGAAAGAAGATAGGTAAGTATGTAAACTCTGAATAAGGCCTTCTAATTTGTAGAGGTAAGCGTTGTAGTCATTAACATCCTCTAGCTTTATGTAGGCCACAGCATCTGATGCCGAGTACCTTTGGAGGGTAGGAAAATCATTTAAGTAGATGCCCAGGTTATTATTTTTGATGGTGTAGGTTTGTCGTACTTTTTTGACAGTACGTGTGTTATCATTTTTCAGAAACAGGCTATACTCATCTTTACCTTCATACATCGGTAACTCGTTTTGAGTAATGAAGGTGAAGGGGGTTATGGCCCAGTATTTTCGTATAGCCTTATCTACAATTTGGTTATAGGTGGAGTGGGCATCATTATCCAGCACTACTAGCATAGTGGTTTGTTTAAATCGGGGGAATCCGTTTACCCCTGATTTCGTAGTAGTCTGTGCAAGTAGCGTAGAAGTGCAGGAAAGAAGTAATATCAGGCTTGCAAAGGGATTTCTGATATTTAGCATTATATAGACCGGTTTTTCAAATAATTCTTAAAGAATAACACCTAATAAAGTAAGATTAAGGGAAAAAGGATAGTTATTTTGCGTTAACTAGATAAACTCCTGCGAGAATGACTGCCATACCCATCACCTGGGGCAGGAGAACTTTTTCTCCATCTAGTAACCCCCAAAATACGGCTACTATAGGGATAAGGTAAGTCACGGAAGAGGAGAACACCTGATCTTTAAAACTGATAAGTTTATTAAAGATGACCATAGCTAAGGCCGTTCCTATCACAGCCAGAATAAATATATACCCCAAAGAAGAGAGGGCATACTCCTGCGTTTGGAGTACAGTCCAGAAATTTGATCTTACCAGGTAAAAAGAAAAAGGAATAGCTGCTGCCGTCAGCACCAGAGCCGTAACTAAGATGGGGTTTAAGCTAGACAAATACTTCTTGATAATATTAGAGCTAAGGCCATAGCAGAAAGTAGCAAAAATGACCAATAGGGCATAGTACAGTTGATTAGATAGCTGTATGTCTGTACCTCCTCCTAAGATGAGAATGACAGCTCCTACCAGCCCTATAATGACACCGCTCAGCTGCTTCCATGAAAAGATGAGTCCAAAGAAGCTCACGCCTAGCAGCCACACAAAAATGGGCGTCAGTACATTTAGGATACCTGCTGTAGCACTATTAAGACCCGTCTCTGCTATAGGGAATAGAAATGAGGGGATGCCATTTCCTATCCAGCCTACTGCTAATAAGGCTATCCACTGCTTACGACTGATCATTTTAAGTTCTTTTTGAAAGCCGAAAAGCCAGGGGAGGAGAGTTAGGCTGGATAAAACCATTCTTAAGGCACCTATCTGAAAAGGAGGGAAGGCAACTAACCCTTTTTTGATAAGGATAAAACTACTTCCCCACACTAAAGCTAATATTAGCAGAAGACTCCATGCCAGGAGGTCATCTTTATTCATATTTAGGTTCCTCTTTTGTTCTTAAAAAAATCTTTCATGAGGGCACTGCATTCTGCCTCCATGATACCGCCTATCACTTTAGCTTTAGGGTGTAGTAAAAAGGGTTGGTACCTTCTGAAGCCAAACTTAGGTTCTTCTGCCCCATAAATGACAGTAGAGATCTGGGCCCACCTGATAGCACCCGCACACATGGGACAAGGCTCCACCGTAACGTAGATTTTACAGTCAGGGAGATATTTACTGTTGAAGTATTCACAGGCGGCGGTGAGCGCTATCATCTCCGCATGTGCTGTGGGATCCTGGAGGCGTTCTGTCTGATTATATCCCTTCCCTATGATTTGGTAATCACTGACAATGACTGCTCCTATAGGCACTTCATTCTCTTCATATGCTTGTTCTGCAAGCAGATATGCTTGTCGCATAAAATGCTCATCTGAGTGGATAGACAGTTTCATAACAGAGTCCCAAGATCAGGCGCTAAGTTGAGTGAGTTCTTGGTAGAGTTTACATAGAGGAAGTCCTATTACGCCGTAGTAATCACCCTCTATTCCGGTAATACCTATTTTCCCTATCCACTCCTGAATCCCATAAGCACCAGCTTTATCATAAGGTTCGCAGGTATCTATGTAATAGTCTATTTCTTCTCTTGTGAGGGGCTTGAAAGTAACCAGTGTTTCCTCAGCAAAGCTCTTGAATCTCCCTTTCCAGAATACAGTCACGCCAGTAACTACGTGGTGGGTTTTCCCTGATAGTTTGGTGAGCATCTCTACTGCATGTTCTCTGTTCTCAGGCTTTCCCATAATTTCTCCTTCTAAGGCCACAATGGTATCCGCAGTGATCACTATGTTATCAGGAGAAAGATCATCATAAGCCTTAGCCTTATTTTCAGAAACTAGTACAGCTACTGCCCTGGGGTGAATATCCTCAGGAAAATACTCGGACACTGGTCTTACGAGAATCTCAAACTCTACTTCTAATTCAGAAAGTAATTCTTTTCTTCTTGGAGAATTGGATGCCAGAATAACCGGCGCAGGTAAGTTCATATAGTATGATTTTGTAAGTTCGAATTTAGTCAATCATCTATATGAAACACGAAAATGAGAAAAAAGATTAGGCGCTTGATGAAAAGCGTAATGTTAGGAGGAAATCATACCTAATGAGCCTTACAGACCCTAACGTTTTTTCATAATGGCACACTATTCCTCAGAAAGTGAAATGACTAATATCTTCTACCCTCTAGTACAAAATTTTCGGTATCTGCTAGGGGTTAATCTGGTACATATATCCATAAGTCATTTTGGTTAAAATCATTCTCATCTACTCCGAAGCCTACAAATGCAAGATCACCAATGGTGAAGCTGATGGCGTCAGCACGCCGTCCTCCTGGGAAGGGATCTATGATAGACCATTCATTCTGGTCAGGATTGAAGGTAAGCATATCTGCTGACCGGCCGGTAAGGAATGTACCCGTTCCTAAGAATCCTTGGTTTCCTGCCCCAAAACTGATAGCCCTTTCTCTGTCTCCCCTGATGATGTCCTGTTTCTTACTCCAGGTATCCAGCATGGGATCATACTCATAAAAATCATTTAGGAGATTATCACCATCATCTCTTCCTGTGCCTACATATCCTTTCCCGTTCAAGGCGAAAGCAGTAGCCTCTAACCTGCCCTTTCCAGGGATGTTTGCCTTCAGTGTCCAGCTTTGACTGTTCGGATCAAACTCATAAAAAGCGGCCAAATGAGAAGACCCGTCTCCACCAGAACCCCAGTACCCTTTACCATCTAAGCTGAAGGCTATAGCTGTGGTCGCAGGCATAGGTAGGCCGGAGGGGATCCTGTTCCAGCTATCCTGTACAGGATCATAAATATGGATAGAGTCCAAAATTCCGCCTTGTCCATCTCCAGAAATGACATACCCCTTTCCATCTAGTGCAAAGGCAGCCGCATTTGACAGGAAGGTAATGTCTGCTTTTTGGGTAAAGGAGAAGTTAGTAGGGTCAAATTCCCAGAAGTCCTTAAGGAAAGCGGAAGCATCATCTTGTCCTCCTCCCAAATAGGCTTTTCCATCTAAAACAAAACTAAAGGCACCTACTCGAGCCGTTAGGCTAATTGGGACATTGGCTACGGGAGCCCATACCCCTTTCACAGTAAAGGTGGTAGCTGTACTGTAGGTAGTAGCTCCTCCTGCCGTAGCATAAGCACGTACACGTACCTCTGTTCCTAAGGGATATCCGCTCAGGGTACTTGTGAAGGCAGTATTGCCTAAAGGGATTCCTAGCTGGGTGCGATCATCTTGGATGGTAGGATCCCTGCTTTCCGCTGTCCAACAGTGCCCATAGTTAGTAACAGATACGGTAGGAGCAAATTTTAAATCCCCTTGTATGTTTCCTTCAAACGGGTTTTGGGGATCTGGGGTAAAGGTAGGGCTTGTGCTAATAGTTACTACCCCATAGGTGATAGTATTTCCGTATCTACGGGTATTCCTGTCCTGCGCAAAAGGACGTATCAGGTACGTGAATCTATCATCCAGGAGAGATAAGTCCCCCACTATTTCATTAGCGCTAGAGGAAAGTATGGGTAGAGAATCATTCCCTACAGTAGGAATGGAGGATGCATCCAGAGAGTATACAAAACCGGATCTTCTAAGCCCTTCTCCTGCAGAGATAATGTTCGTAGTTATGGTTAGGGCTACAGGATCCAGCGTGGTTTCTCCAAGCGTAACTGGAGGGGTAGGAGTGCTACTTTCGAATCTCTCGCATGCCCATAAGGACAGTAGACTAACTCCTGATAGAAGAACGGCTAAGGATTTGGATGACATAGAGAAATTAGCTTAAGAGATGATGCTAGAATTTACAAGACAAATAGAATCCTAAATTGGGGGAGAGGTTCTGGTTTAGACTAAATGTGGGGCTTAGTTGTAGTCTCTTCTTTTTTACCTTATTTCTGTAAAGTAACCAGGAGGTAACCCCCATAGCTACAGCAGAAGTGGCTGTAATGATGGCAAGGGTTCCTCTGTTATTAGCCTTTTCTAGTGTGCTTTCTCTATCACTCTCCTGTCCATCCTGGTCCTCAAACACACAATCTCTAATATTGAAGTCCTCGCAGTCTTCTATCTTATTCTCATCATAGGTTCTTTTTAATCGTTGGGCTTCACTTTCCAGAATGATGCTAGCTGTTATACCTGCGAGCGCACCCCCTGCCAGGTACCAGCTGATCTGGTCAGGGTGGATTTTAGGGGCAAGTAGGTTGGTCGTTGGGATACTCCATCTGCTGAGCTCTCGGTTGATCTCTGAGAGTTTGACCACTTCTGCTGATTGCTCATTTACATTAATCAGCATACCCAATAGTTTCTTGCCAGACTGAGAGAAAACCGGAGCGCCAGAGAAGCCAGGAACTATTTGGGCGTTATAAATAGAAAATGTCCCTACACTGTAGCTGGGCTGTAGGATCTGGTTTCCCTCTACGGTAGTCCATTCTGCTCCCCTGGGATGACCTATCACCGTAACTTTTTCACCCTTTCTGATATCTTCCTCCTCAGCACGAGTAAAAGC
Organism: Bacteroidota bacterium; assembly: GCA_039026975.1. Classification (GTDB taxonomy): domain Bacteria; phylum Bacteroidota; class Bacteroidia; order J057; family J057; genus JBCBKZ01. The sequence continues at coordinate 20,661 of JBCCLI010000053.1, forward strand.
CTGGATAGTGTAGAGGAGGGATGACGGCACCTCTACTGTCAGGATAGCCAAATCCAGAGACTCATCATACTTAAAGATTTCTCCAGGGAACTCCTGCGTGATGGCATCCTTAAATTTGATGATAGGATCTTCCGCTGGGTAATCCTCTTTGTATACTACGTGTAGGGCTGTGGCTATAAATACCTGATTACCTTGAGTACCTACTATCCAGCCAGTACCACTATCTTCTCCCAGGGGGCTGTTACTTGTAATGGAGACAATGGACCGCTTGGATGATTGGGCTTGGAGAAGGAATACCACCAGCGATAAACAAGAGAATAGGGCTATTCTTTTGAACATAGTGACAGGATATTAAATGGAGGGAGGAGAGAACTAAATATAAAGGATATTTTGAAGAACTGTCTTATCTATTCGCCTAAAAGCCAAAATATTACAGCTCTACTACCAAATTTTTTCTCCCTTGAAGAGCCATTGACTCCAGTTTTTATCGTAGGTATGTACTTTTTCTGTTGGTTGACCCTCACTATCTACTACCTGGTTTCCATTATTTTTCCAGTCAAAAATACCCCCATATAAATTCTGTACATTACTGAACCCCATTTTCTTAAGTTTTTCACCTACACGCTCACTTCTTACCCCTATAGAACAATAGACTAATATGGGCGTGTCTCTAGGGAGATCCTTTACCATAGATTTTTTGAAAGATAAGTACCCTCCATACTTAGCGCCTGGAATATGGCTAACCTGAAACTCTTTCTTCTCCCTTGTATCCAGGACATAGAAATGATCTAGCCCCTGGTTTTTGACCTCTGCCTCATAAATGAGGGGGACGGTTTGCTTATACATGCTGGTGGCCTGTGCATCAAAGCGTTCCTCATCTGATAATTGAGCAGGGAGTCCAATGCTACTAATCAGTAGTCCAATAAAAATGATGGTATACCGCATATCCTTATAGTTGGTAGTTATATAACGTATCCTATGCGCCCTTAGGTCTTAAGATCCTAATAAGAAGTATAATCCAGCTGCTACTACTCCTCCAATAATAGGCCCAATGACAGGTACCCAGGCATATCCCCAGTCATTACTTCCTTTTCCTTTAATAGGAAGAATAGCATGCATGAGCCTAGGGCCTAAATCCCTAGCTGGGTTTATAGCATACCCAGTAGTTCCTCCAAGGGACATTCCTATAGAGAATACGACCAGACCAGCAGGTAAAGCTCCTAAGGTGCCTAAGCCTATAGTCCCATTCGTTCCATCTGCCATTTGTAAATCAGCCCCTACAGAATACAGGGCAGCAAAAACCAGGACAAAGGTTCCAAGAATTTCAGAGAACACATTAGAAGGAATATTTTTAATAGCTGGGGCAGTAGAAAAGGTAGCCAGTTTAGTCCCTTGATCAGACGTGCGGTCATAATGGTCTTTATACATGAGCCAGACGGTAGCCCCTCCTGTCATGGCTCCTAGCATTTGGGCGAGTATGTATGTGGGAACCTTAGCCCAGGCAAAGGTATCTGCTACTGCCAGGCCTATGGTCACCGCTGGATTCAGGTGTGCCCCGCTGTAAGGCCCTACAATAGCTACGGCAATGAAAACGGCCATCCCCCAACCCAGAAAAATTACAAGGGGTCCTGAGTCATACCCTTTAGTTTCCTTGAGAATAACATTGGCTACTACTCCATTCCCGAGTAGAATAAGAATGAAGGTGCCTATAAACTCTGCGATGATAGCTTGCATAGTAGTGTGTAGATGATGAAAATTCTAAAATGGCAGAATATATAAAAACTTTTCTATAAGCTCTTCAGAATAATGTTACTTTCTGGCTAATAGGGGTAGAAATGGAATGGTCGGAACAGGAGAAAGCTTTTCATATGAATGAGTTGAATGAATTATTAATTTCATACGTTATTGAAGAGGAAGAGTATTATTCATTGTTCGAAATGCTTTTCTCTGAATGAGTCAACGTCCACTCATACCTGTTTCAGTAAGGGTGGTCTTATGATTCACACAGTCTAATCAGAAGGGATTAATAGTAGAATCAGAATTCAATATATTTACTGACTACACTTATCTGCAGTATGGAGTATGAATAGTATCCAGGAAAGACCTTTAATCCTCCTAACTTATACTAACAGACAGGCAAGTAAGCAGAGACCAGTTTCTGTAGACCAGGAATTAACAGCTGTAACTAATAGCCTGCGCCCGTTAGTAGAGGAAGAAATTTGTGAGGTAATAAATGCTACTAATCCCACAGAGGGATATTTTCTGGATATTATCCAGAATGAAGAGCTGCAAAGCAGGATCTCCATTATTCACCTTTCAGGAGGCGTTATCAGTGGAAATATTCTACTATTCCCAGATGCTAGTGGGAAAAGTAAAATAGTAGAGCCCAAAAAACTTGGGGAGCATCTCTCCAAGCTGCCTAACCTGAAAATGGTCTTCATTACGGGCATTTTTAAGCCAGGCTTAGTTAATGAGCTCTTAAAAGCTGGAGTCCCCTCTATCATTTCCATTGGCTTTTTTGAAGAAAGTTATAACCTCCCGGTAGAATTTTATTCTCAAGTAGCTAGTAGCAGAACGCTAAAACAGGCCTATGGGTACGTAACCATTAGAGATGATAGCCTTCAGTATGAGCTTCTTTCTATAGAGGAAGATGGAGAAATCAGCCGGCAGGCTTTTAAACCAGGACTCTATGTAAATAGAGATAAGCAAGAAAAACTTAACTGGAGTACCCGTATTAAGGTAAGTGCGGATGAGAGTGAGGAGTTTAAGGTTCCAGACATAAACAGCCTGCCCTCTGTTCGCAAACACAGAACTAGAAAAATAGTCCTGGGAATCTTACTGATCTTAATGGCTGCTGGAGGGGTGTATGCTTTTTTCACTCCCTACACCCAGCGCCTGATAGCTAATTTTATGAATAAAGGGAATTGCCCGTTCCCTAACCAGGAAGATACTTATAATGTACTGGTACTGCCTTTTCCTGATGGAGAAAGCTGTAGCACTGAAGATGAGGCGTATAAAAATGACTTATTGTCATCCCTGGAAGATTTTCAGTCGGAGAATCAACTTAAGTTATCGCTCAAGTATCAGTACGTGACTTGTCCACAGGAGGAGGGAGCCATCCTAACG
>JBCCLI010000054.1:0-23718 GCA_039026975.1 Bacteroidota bacterium
CCTGAATTTGAGCTCTATAACCGAGGCCTGAGAGGGCGCTTTGTAACCATAGGCTTCAGCTATGGATTCGGAAAGGGAGAGGCCATGCAGTTTTCCGGTCAGAAGCAGTTTTAGGGATGTAGGGCTGAAAGTGCTGAAAAGAATGGATGGATTAACAAGTGAGCTGAGGAGTAATATTTTACGCCCTTATTTCATTAGCTAGCTAACCTATGAATGCTCTTAACTCTGATTGCTTCTCGTGCAAACAGAATACAAGCCAATAGGTCGTCTCTTTTCAGGTCAGGATAATCTTCAAGAATTTCTTCAAAGGACATTCCTGATCCAATTAAGTCCAGCATAATCTCTACAGGATAACGCATATTGCGTATGGTGGGCTTTCCAAAGCTTACCTCTGGATTCATGGTTATTCTTGATAATAGAGAATCTGCCATATAAGTTATTTACATAGAGATACGGTTTTTAGGCCTAAAGATTAGGATTTGAGAATCCTTCTATTCCAACTTTTCCTTCAGGTATCCTGCTGTATGACTCCCTTTTACCTTAAGTAGGCCTTCAGGTACGCCCTGATACATGACGTTTCCTCCTTTGTCTCCCCCTTCGGGACCTATGTCTATGATCCAGTCGGCACATTTGATGACGTCCATGTTGTGCTCTATGATGAGTACGGTATTTCCTCTTTCCACTAACTCATTAATGGCGATCATCAGCTTATTGATGTCATCAAAGTGTAGCCCTGTGGTAGGCTCATCAAATATGTAGAAGGTGTCCTTCCCTTTGTCATTGATCTGAGAAAGGAAGAAGGCCAGCTTCATGCGTTGGGCTTCACCACCGGAAAGGGTACTGGTACTTTGGCCCATTCTCAAGTAGCCTAAGCCTACCTTATCCAGGACTTCTAGTTTCCGCGTGATCTTAGGCTGAGATTGGAAGAAGTCTAGGGCTTCAGAAATGGTAAGATTTAGGATGTCATCTACATTCTTCTCTTCATAGTTGACCTCTAGCACATGTTTTTTAAAGCGCTTCCCGTTACAGGTTTCGCATAGTAGCTTTACATCTGGGAGAAACTGCATTTCCACAGTAACATAGCCTTCTCCTTTACAGGTATCACATCTTCCTCCATCTATATTGAAGGAGAAGTTACCAGGCTTAAGGTTTTTAAGTTTGGCCAGTGGCTGATTAGAGAGTAGGTCCCTGATATGGTCGTAGGCTTTCAGGTAGGTAGCTGGGTTAGACCTTGCACTTCTCCCTACTGGAGACTGATCCACCATTTCCACCTGATTGATCAGGGAAAGATCCCCCGAAAGCTCTTCCAGAAATCCGCCCTTTTCTCCAAATTCTCCTGTATGCTTTCTGAGGGCAGGGTAAAGAATTTTTTGGACTAGGGTAGATTTACCTGAGCCTGATACGCCGGTAACTACCGTAATAGCATGAAGGGGGACGTCTACATCCACTCCATTCAGGTTATGCATCCTGGCCCCTGTTAGATTAACCCAACTGGCAGCCTTCCTTCTACTGGGTGGAACGGGGATCTCTTTATTCCCTGATAGGTACTCACCCGTGAGGGTTTGTTCCTTGATGAGCTTATCATACACTCCATTAAATACGATGGTACCTCCTAGCTCACCTGCCCCAGGCCCTATATCTATGAGCTGATCTGCTTTTTTCATGATACCTTCATCATGCTCCACCACTATGACCGTATTGCCCTGGTCTCGTAGTGATTCCAGGATCTGGATGAGCCTGTCTGTATCTCTGGCATGTAGACCTATGCTGGGTTCATCTAGTATGTACATGGAACCTACCAGTCCGCTACCAAGAGAAGTAGCCAGTCGGATCCTTTGCATTTCTCCCCCTGAAAGGGTATTGATTTTCCTGTTGAGGGTCAGATAGTTTACGCCTACTCGGTTGAGGTAGGAAAGGCGGGTAGTAATCTCTCTTTTAAGCCTAGCCGAAACCTCTACCTGATAGTCATCCATGTTGAGGCTGTCTATGGTTTTCTGTAGCTGATCCAGCTGCATAAACAGAAAATCTGTGATGCTGTAGCCATCAATTTTTACATAGGTGGCATCTTTCCTGATTCGGCTTCCTTTACATTCAGGGCATTTGGTGTAGCCTCTGTATCTGGCTAACATAACTCTATACTGAATCTTGTGGGTTTTAGATGCCAGGTACTCAAAGAAGGTATAGATTCCCCAGGCTTTTTCTACTCCATACCAAAGCATTTCTCTTTGGGTATCTGTGAGATCATGATAGGGTTTGTGGACCGGAAAGCCTTTTCTGGCAGCTTCTGAGATGAACTCATCCTTATACCGGCTCATGACTTCTCCTCGCCAGCAGGCTACCGCATTATCATAAATGGATTTACCCTTATCAGGTATAACTAAGTCTTCATCTATTCCCAGTACCCTGCCAAAGCCCTCACAGTTCTGGCAGGCCCCATAGGGATTATTAAAGCTGAAGAAGTTCACGGAAGGAATCTCAAAATTTATATTATCTGCTTCAAACTTCTCCGAAAACTTACGTGTCTCTTTTCCTATGATTTCTATTTCACAGGTACCATGCCCTTCCTGATAAGCCGTCTGTACACTGTCTCCCAGTCTCCCTCTTAGGTTAGCTACATCATCAGTCTTCACTACTATTCTATCTATGAGTAGATAGAAATGAGACTTCTCCTCAAGGGGTTCTTCCAGTAAATCTTCTATAAACCTGATGTCCCCTTTATCGTATACACGTGTGAAACCTTTCTGTAAGGTTAGCGCTAATTCTGCTTCATACCCCTTGCTCCTGACCTCTATTTGGGTCATGATGTTCACTTTTGTGTTCTCTGGTAATGAAAGAATATCATTCACTACGTCTGTTATTGTGTCCCTTGTGACCAGTTTTCCAGACACAGGTGAATATGTTCTTCCCGCTCGCGCAAAAAGCAGCTTCAGGTAATCATAGATTTCTGTTACGGTCCCTACAGTAGATCTGGGATTAGAAGTGCTAACCTTCTGCTGAATGGCCATAGCAGGCGCAATTCCCTGAATATAATCCACTTCCGGCTTCTCCATGCGCTCTAAAAACTGCCTGGCATAGGAGCTTAGACTCTCTACATATCTCCGCTGACCCTCTGCATATAGGGTGTCAAATGCCAGGGAAGACTTCCCAGAACCACTTACCCCCGTCACTACCACTAGCTTGTTCCTGGAAATATTTACTGAAACATTTTTGAGATTATTTACTCTGGCATTCTTTATGTAGATACTATTCATGTTGGGTATTTGTACAGTTCAGACAGAATATTCAACTATTTAACACTCTATGGAAAGTACATGTCTTGTAATTTCTGTGAAAAAGAGTTTAATTCGGAAATTGAAACACAAAACTAGAAATCAGGTCAGGATCTAACTTATTCCGATTTCATCGCAAAGGAATCAAAAACAATTAAAGAACGGAATAAAAGGCCTGCTGTTTCAAACTATCTATCATGGAGAAGGCGCTTATTAAAAAAAGTCAGGATAGAGACCTTATAAAAGGCTTTATAGCTGGCAATGACTCTTGCTTTGACATTCTTATTAGCCGTTACAAATCAAAGGTATTTACCACTATCTACCTTATCGTAAAAGACAGATGCATAGCTGAAGATCTTTTTCAGGATGTGATGATCAAGGTGGTGCGTATGATTCGCTCAGGGAAGTACAATGAGGAAGGAAAGTTTCTCCCCTGGGTTATCAGAATTGCACGTAACTTGGCGATCGATCACTTCAGGAAGGTTCAGCGCAACCCTATTCAAAGGGAAACGGAAGACTTTGATATTTTCAACTCTATTCAACGGTCCGAAGGAAGCTCTGAGGACAAGATAATAAGAGAAGAAAATGCTCGTTACATTAGAGAGCTGATTCAAAGACTACCAGACAAGCAAAGAGAGGTGCTAATTATGCGTTCTTACGCAGACCTCTCCTTCAAAGAGATTGCCTCCCTAACTAATGTTAGTATTAATACTGCACTGGGGAGAATGCGTTATGCATTACTCAATCTCAAGAAGTTGGCTCAGGAAACTGAGATGAGACACAACTATGAAGAAAAAATTCACGGATGAAGACATCATCCGTTTTCTCTTCGAAGAGATGAATCCATCTGAAAGTGAGCTTCTCATGGAAGCTCTCTATCAGGATGATAGCCTCTGGAAGAGATATGAAACTTTTCAGGGTATTCTCCAGGATGTAAAGAAGGTTTCTTTTGAGCCTTCTGAGGATTCTGTTCTTACCGTTAGAAAATATGTTGCTGATACTAGAAGTGCGCAGGTAAAACCTGAAAAAAAATCCACTTTTAGTATCAGCTCTTTTTCATTTGGGGTTCATGCCATGTGCGTAACAGCCCTTACGCTTTTCGCGGTGATTACTATTGTAACTACCTTTTTCCTTCACACTATTCCTTCAGCAGATTCCTCTCTACCCCTGATGGTAGAATGGAAAGATGACCCATTACTAGAATGGGAACCTGAGAGTATAGACCAGAAAATAGAAGAGATTAGGTCTGAACTTGAAGAAATAAAATATTCTTCAACCCTTTAACAAAAGAACTAGTTCTCAGTTAGTTCACTAAGAAAATCATCATTATTCCGTTTTATCATGTTGAGTATTACGTTGGTTATCATAAACCTGATCATTCTGGTGGGTGGGTTTATCTGCTTGCTAGTATTCCTTCTTAGGAAACCTTACTCCTCATTCCGCAAAGATGACAGGGATCCGGGCGGGGACGGAGGAGTTCAAGAACCAGACTGGGATAGACCATTAGATTTACCCCCAGGTGTATATGCACCTTCTGATATCCATGATCCCGTTTCTGCATAATAGCATTCTCCTGCTGAGGTCACGCATCCTTTAGGTGTTTGGGAAAGTCTACTATAAGAGCCTACACTCTACATTAGGTAGGTACTCATTTTTCCATTACACTTCCTTTTCATATGCGTAAATACATTATCCTATCATTCATTATCCCTTTACTCACCACCACACAGCTTTGGGCTCAAGGGACAGAAAGTGTAGACCTCTCCTCCTTTCGGGCGCTACGAGTAGTTGGGAAAATACAGCTAACAGCTGTTGAAGGATCTGAGAATAGGCTAGAGATGGAAGCGAGGGGGATTTCTGTGGATAAGGTGCAAATTAGCCAATCAAAAGAAGAGCTGAAGATAAAAGTAAGCCCCCTTATTTCTAAAGATTATCAAATCATAGCCAGGTTAACCTACACGGAGCTTGATAAACTGTCAGCTTCTGCAGGAGCCGAAATAGAAGTAACAGAACTGCTCCAGGTAGACATCCTTAATTTGCAAGCAGGTAGTGGGGCAGAAATAGACGTCGAAGCTGTGGCAGATTTGATCTACCAACGTGCAGCAGAAGGAGCCATCATTAAAATAGAAGGCAGTGCGGAAAGAGCGGAAATCAAAGCTGCAACCGGAGGCATAGTCCGTGCAGAAGATTTGCAAGTAAGTAAAGTGTTTGCGAAAGTAAGTACAGGTGGAGAAGTAGAAATCCAGGTGGAAGAAGAACTAGATGTAACCAGCAGTACCGGTGGAGAATTTATTTACTCAGGCAGCCCCTCTAAATCCTACACTCAATCAAGCCTAGGTGGAATAATCAGAAAAGAATAGGAGAATGGAGGTGAGGGGTAATTACCTTAGCCAAAAATTAGCTAACTTAGGATTCACCCTGTTATAGGGATGCTTTGTAGCTAAAAGGACTACCTACTGTCTATGCGTAAGGTTACCATCACAGACATAGCTAATGAACTTGGGTGCTCACCTTCTACTGTTTCTCGCGCGCTGAGGAATAAAGAGAAGGTCTCCGCAGAGACCTATGCCGCTGTCTCTAAGCTGGCAAAGAAGTATGGGTACCGACCTAATCCTAATGCTACCGGTTTAGTGAACAATAGGACACGCCTCCTGGGGGTAGTGGTTCAGCATCTTGAGCATAGCTACTTTGTGAAGGTGCTGGAAGGTATACTGGCTACTTGTCAAGCTAAAGACTATCAAGTGATCACTTGTATTTCTCACGGCAGTTATGAAAAGGAGAAACAGCTTCTGAGCCAACTGTATAACCAGTGTGTGGATGGCATACTAGCTTCTCACTCCCACGAGACAAAAAACTTCAGCCATTTCCAGGAAATTATTGATGCTAGCATTCCCATGGTCTTCTTTGATCGCTTCATAGAAGAAATAGATACTCAATGTGTGATCTCAGATGATTTTGATGGAGCCAAGGAGGCTGTCGAGTACCTTATCTCAAATGGAAGACGGAAGATAGCCCATCTGATGGGGCCAGAACATCTGTCTGTAAGCTATTACAGATATTTAGGGTACAGGGAGGCCCTAAAGGAAGCTGGGCTACCACATGATCAAGACCTGGTCTATGTGATGCTGGATGAACATGGGAAGGATATCGCTAATAAGGAATTATTCCTCCAGAAGATTCTGGAAATCGACGCCGTCATCACTTTTAATGATTCTTCCGCATTTGAAGTGTATAAACTAGTTAGACAGATGGGAAGATCTATCCCGGAAGATGTGGCTGTCATCGGATTTTCGGATGATCCTATTGCACAGTATCTGACCCCTCAACTGACTACTGTCCGCCAACCTGCCTTTAAAATAGGCCAAAGAGCTGCTGAGGTTCTAATCCATAAAATAGAGCGTAATCAGGAAGAAGAAATCTTTCCTTCCTCCCTACCTCAAGAGACTGCTAGCACCATTGTCCTGAAAAACGACCTCATTATAAGGGAGAGTACCTAATAGCTGACCCTGTCTAAGGTTTCCTCTTCACTTGCTGTTTTTCCTGTGCAAGGAATGCAAACGTTTGCACAATCCATTCAAACTTTTGTACTAAATTAAGAAAACTAGATATGAATTGAGCTACTAGAGACTACTAAATCGTTTACGGAACTACTACGACTACTATTATATGAATCACCCAGCTACTACGACCGCAACAAAAAAAGATCAATTCCTTTGGAATGATTTTCAGCAGGGAAGTAAGGTTGCTTTTGGAAGACTCTATCAGCAATACTACCGAGAACTGCTAGACTACGGTGTGAGACACACAGGAGAAAGGGAGCTTACCGCAGACTGCATCCAAGACTTCTTCCTGTATGTATGGTCTCACCGAGAGAACCTGAGCAAGGCTCAATCCATCAGGATTTACCTATTAACCTCTTTTAGAAGAAGGCTCTTTAGGTATCTGGAAAAGAAAAGAAAGGGAGACTATCGCAGAGATGAGTTTGGCCTCCAAAGCTATAATGAGTCTCCTTCTACAGAACAGAATATCATTAGTGGAGAAGAGGAAGCTTACAGAGTGGTGCTAGTAAAAAAGCTGCTCACCAAGCTATCTCCCAGACAACGAGAAGTGGTATATCTCAGATATTTTCAGGGGCTCTCTCCAAATGAAATTTCCCAGGTGATGGGAATTAGCTACCAGACGGTAGTCAACCATTTGTGTGAGGCGATTAAGTCCTTAAGAACAAAAGTTCAAAAGATTGCATAGGTTTAAACCAAACCACATTGTAGGCCCGAATCAAGAAATTTGATCCGGGCTTATTCTTTGCGCACTTGGTCGATTGCATCGAGAAAATCCGCCTCCGCTTCCGCAAATGAGCACATGCCTTCAATTCCCTCATCTGCAATCCACTTCTTCAAAAATTGGTCAACAGTTTTTCAGTCGATTTAATTGGTCTTATGGGGGAGAGAATGGTATAATTTGTAATGGATAAAATTGTACTTGTTTTCTAGTAGGGATGAGAAGCTAAGTTATAAGGGCTAAAAAAGAATATGTCTTGGAAAAAATTTATTACTCCCATTACTGTTGCCCTTCTACTAAGTTCATGTTCAGGCCACCAATCTTATCGAAATAAACCTTCAACTAGGATAGATTCAATTAAATTTAAATTAAGTGATAGTGAGCTATGTAATTGTTCCCATATTAAAAAAGGTGACATACTCCAGATTCATTTACAATACAATAATCGTGTAGCTAATGAAGGGAAATTCTACTCTATTTTGGAAAAAGTAGTCGTCAGGAATAAATGTATAGGCTTATATGGATATAAATCATGGAAGTGGGGTGGAGCACAGCCTGGAAAGCCTTATCATCCAGTTCTAGTTACCTCAGAGGGAGTTTTCCTTTATTCAGAGGATATAGAAAAGGCAACAAGAGCCTTCGATACATTTATTAGTCTCCATCAAGAGTTGTTCTCTGATAAAGAGATAGAAACTATCCGGTATTATTTCTTAAGAGAAAATTTTTTGTTGCCTGACTTATAATGGGTTCACCTTTACCACAGGTTCGGAGTCAATTATATCGACCAAGAAAAGCGTCAGCAGCCTCCGTAAATAATCACATGCCTGCGCGTAGCCACCTGCTACCTCACATCCATCCTAAAAATATATCCAGTATCCCTTTAACCTGCCCAGGCTGTTTACTTCTACAGCGGGTGCAGGAATCTTTACCATATTGAGAGCCTGGAAGAGTCCCTTAAGAAATTTGGAATTAGTAGGAACTTCTGTCCAATCTATATCTGGAGAAAGTAAAAACTGCCGATATCTCCTGGTTTCAGGGATAACTTCTCCTCTGTAGGTGGTTCTATTCTCAAATTCTCCAAACATCCCATTAGCGCTGTAGCCCACAGCTATGCTCAGCCAGTCGGGTAACTTATCTTTCATAAAGAAGGTGTTCACATGGGTGCTCAGCCAGTAGGTATGCCCATTGTAATCGTAAATTAGGCTTTCCAGGCTATTGTCCCCTAAGTATCCATTGGCTTGGTCAGCATAAGGGGAGCGAGAGAAGCTAAATTTGTACTGGAAGAGCTGCTCATCAAATAGGAGCTCTTGTCCTATTAGCAAGACAGATCCTGCTGCATTAGCAGCTACATCACTCCATGAAAATCCCCATCCCTCATACAGCCCATCAAATATTTCTATGGGCATTTGTAAAATGATTCCGGCTGTCCCACCGAAAAGCAGGGCCTTCTGTTTACTCACGCCTGCACTTCTCAGCCACTTATAGCTGTAGTAGCTTTGCCAATAGGCACCATAGGTATGGCCAAGCTTATCTATTTGCAGGTAACCCTTACTATCATCAAAAAAGTGAAAGGGAACTCTCTCTTTATCCTTATACCATATAAACTGTAAATAAGCCATACTTCCAAGGTATAAGGCAGACTCAGTGATGAGGGCATTTCTGAGTTTGGCTTTATTCACAGTGGGAGGAGTAACTAATGAACTATCCTGTCCAAATACCGCTGTACACATGAAATAGTAGAAGGTGGGTAAAAGTAGTATATACCTCATAAATTCCTTTCTTTTCTAATTATCCCTCGTACCTACTGTAAAATAGGGGCTCTCTTAGAGATAGCTGTAAGTAGCATTTCAAAAGGAGTAAAAACTTTCTATTACTGCATTACGCATCCTGAGAAAAGACCTGAAGTCAAGAAATTAGTAATAGATTATTCATCCTAATTGATTTTGGCTTAGTTCTGGTATGAAGATAGTATTACTTCCTCTTTAGAAATGACAGTTGACATTCTTTTTTGCCTACCAATTGACATGAGTTTTTCTCGAAAATCAGTGTTTTCATACCTGAGCGATCTGCTAAGGCCGGCCCGTAAGAGTGTATTGTCAGGAAAGAAGAATATAAAAGTTACCAAAGAACCTACCAGCATGGACCTCAAGAATCATCCAGAAGAGATCATTCAGGATCTCATTTCCTATTTCAGAGAAACAAAACCTTCTGTCAGTGAGGAAGAAATCAGAAGCTCCTTCCAGGAGATCCTAGATAAAATGGAAGATTAATAATAGGCTATCCTAAAAAAACGGGGCTGAGCATAAAACGCTCAGCCCCGTTTATAATATTGGCCTATTGATACCGCAGCGAGTTAATCCATGCTGCTATCATTAATGCATCCTTTCTAGGTACTTGTGGCATAGCAGCCATAGGGACAGCATACTCAGGCCAGTTTTGGGGTTCCGGCCTATAGATAAGCTCTACTATGCGCTCATTGCTATACTTTCGTTTTGAGATAGCCTGAAAAGAAGGACCCACGACCCTTTTATTCTGCTTGTGACAAGCTGTACAGGCATTCCTGACTAGCATACCTTCAATTTCTGCATAAGTAGGAGCCTCTCTTTCAGCCATAGCTACCTCTTTCTTGGTACTATCAGTCACTTTTTTACTTGTGGAAGCTTGAGATCCCTTCTTATCAGCAGGCTTAACTACTTCCTTTTTGGTAGGCTTAGCGACTTCTACTTTTTTTTTTAGCCCTGCACCCGCTCTTTTAGTAGATAAACTACTTAGCTCCAGTTTTTTTCCCTTAGGGATATTATTCAGGGTATAGTAAGCTGCGGGATGTAGCAAACGCTCCTTAGCTTCAGCACTTCTCAATCCTAAAACATAAATTTCATGTAAATGGTACTGCCTCATGTTCTCTACTACCAATCTTACAGACATACCATCTTCTGCTACTTTTACCCCTTTGAAGATGATGTCTTCCATATTAACAGGAGGACTTCCATACACGGGATGATACTTGTAGATATAGCTTCTGCCAGAGTAGCTATCCAGATCCTCAGCCAGTTTTTTATCTACCGGCTTAGTAAAGGTAATTTCGAATCCGTCTGGCTTGGCAGATACTGTATGCATCTCAAAAGGCGTCTGACCTGTCCAGGACACAAACTGCAAGCCTGCATTAGTAGTACCGGCAGAACCCCAACCTCTATTAGTTTCTCCTACAAAGAGATTATTACCCATCCCCCAGTCCATGCGCATGACACCTGACTGAAAGCCTCCAATAAAGTCGAAAGCTACCCCTTGGTATTCTCCATTCACCTTCTCTAGAACTACCCGCATAATTTTACTCTGGCCCTGGTCTCCTACTAATAGCTGATCCTGGAAAGGACCAAAGGTATTTTCATCCTTAATAACCACTATCTCAGAGTTAGAAATACCCAGTACCCCATGTGGAAGCCAAACAGCAGGAAGAACTAGCTCTGGAATATCTTTCTTTACCTGATAGAGAAAGTCTGGTTGGTCTTCATTCAGGACATTTTCTGGTTTTACATATCTGCCATTTACCTTTTTCTTGCGAGGTCCTACCCTTTCATACAGTTCCTCAGTGCTTACTTGTACGGGAGAATTTTCCTCCCCTGTCCATGTTAGCCCTGCAGGGTGTCCCGTAAATACCCCTTTTTTGACATGCCAAACCCCACCAGAACCTACCCAGTCTCCTTGATTATCAGTGTAGAATAATTCTCCGTCCACCATGCCCATACCTGCAGGGGAGCGCATACCTGTAGCCCATGGCTCTAGCGTACCATCCTCATAGATTTTAGTAATCCATCCTCTCCATGGGACCCTACTTTCACCTCTCCACCATTCCTCATCACCAAAGGCTACATTTCCACTGACAAACAAGCCACCATCAGGTGCTAGTTTAGGCCCGAAAGAATATTCATGGTAATGACCTGAGATAGGCCATGCATAAACCGTCTCATATTTGTCCGCTATGCGGTCTCCATTGGTATCTGTGAGTTTAGTTAACTCCCCTCTTTGAGAAATGTATAATGACCCTTCCTTATACAAGATACCCAGGGGTTCATGTAGGCCTGAGGCAAATAATTTAAACTCCGCATTTCTACCGTCCTGAAGCGTAGGATTTTCTATGATCCACACGTCCCCTCTGCGTACACATACTGCCAAGCTGCCATCTGGTAAGCTAGTAACCCCCCCTACTTCCAGGTTAATCCCTTCAGGAATGGGAACAGTAGAAATTCTATAGTATTGCTCCTCTGTTGGGGTAGGATCACTTTCCTGACCCAGGGAGAGGACAGGTATGCTTAAGAGAAGACTTAAGCCTATGAGTTGGAAATATATTCTTTTCATTTGTTACGTTCTTGCTTTACAATTGAATTACCACATAAACTTATAAGTCAATTCAGAAGAGATAGGGACCATTAATTCCTGTACTTCTCCTTGTTCTCTGATGACTGCAGCATATTTCTTATCTAGTTCTATAAAGTATTCTTTCCCTACTATTCTGTATAACCCTTTTTCTACCTGTTGGATATCTTCTCCTTCCGCTAGCTTATAATAAAGAGAAAGCGTACTGTCAGGATTCTCAATTTTAAGAGAATGTGTTAAATACTTTCCATCCCCATCAGGCTGAATAGCACTACTTACGGCTACGCCTTTGTAGGTATACATAAAAGTGGGAAGGCCATCCGTTTCAGAAATTTGATATCCACCGGGAGTATAGTCTATAGCTCTCGTGGGGAAGGGCTCATTTTCATTCGATAGGTGAGCCAGGGGCTGATTTAGAAAGGTGAATTGGACGGCTCCTCTTGGCCTAAAAGATCCGTCCCCTCTCTCAAACCACATAGGCGTGGCATCCACAAATCTTCCTCTCCAACCACATACTAGATTCCCCCTGCCCAGGTCAAAGGCGTAATTAATGCCACTTGGGCTAGCTACTCCTATATTATGAGTGATTCTTCTATTCCTATCCCCTTCAAAGTCCAGAAATGCTCTCAGCAGTTTAGGGCTAGCGCCTGCATCTACATAAATAGGAGAAACCATGTCTGCATTTCTGGGAAAGGACTCGTAGGCGTGAAACTGTGAGGCATGAGTATTCTTGGTTTTAAGATAGAGTCCCAGCCTGGGAGGACGCCAGCCAGCAGTCTTAAAATTATGTATGGTAAAAGGATAAACACCCGCTTCCAGGGTCTTAGTAGCCTTGTCAAATCTGTAGGCATCTCCACTTTGATAATCTACCAGCCTCTCTCCATCAAGTGAGAATACCCCCCCTCCCGTGTAGGCAAAGGTGAATTCGTAAGTATTTGTTTCTTTGATATGAAGCTTTCCCTTATAGGTGAGGCCATAATTATTTTCTTCATAAGTAACCAGACAGTTAATCTTATCAGAAGAACCCTGGTAGGTAGGCTCAGAAGAAAGGAAATCCTCAATTGATCCGAATGAGCCCTTATAGGCCTTGTAGGTAAGGTCGGAAACAGAGGCATCTAAATTAGAGAGAAGGGTATATTCAACATTTTTAAAAGCTACTGGGCCATGATCTCCCTGAATCATGAGAGGGCCCATGGCTACTTCATTATTTTCTATGGGGCCGCCTGTAGGCAGAGGAACTTCTACATTATTATGTATCCTTACTCCATTTAGATCTACAAAGTCAAACTTGGCATTAGTAATTTTATTTCCGGCCTCATCAAAAGTGGGCGCCCTGAACAGTAAATGTATTTTTTGCCATAGGCCGGGGGCTTTAGCAGGATTGGAGGCTGGGGCTTTTCCCCTAAAGATGTTACCAGGTGTTTCCTCCCAATTCCGATAGATTCCCCCTATATCTGAGAATTTGGGGTTTTTGACCCCCCAGCTATCCAGTAGCTGAACCTCATAGCGGCCCTGAAGGTAAATACCAGAATTAGATCCTCTGGGGATCATCACCTCCAGGCTCAGTTCTATGTCTCCATGTTCCCAGGAAGTGATCAGGTGATCTTTAATTTCCTCAGTATTCATATTTAGGAGAATTCCAGTCCCTTGCTGAAACCTTACTGCCTTAGGGGCAGGAGGAGTAGGGGGTGCCTGAACATTTTGTTTTTTCTTCTTTTTTTTCTTTTTCTCCTCTATCAGTGGAGGAGGGGCGGGTTTGCTGTGAATGTCTACATTTGGATTCATGCTCACTGTCCCAACGATTTGCCAATTTCCAGCTTGATCACGGAAATCATCCATGTTTTGTAAGGACAGACGGGTTTGGGCTGTCATCTGAGTACCCCATAGGGATAGTAGAATCACAGAAAAGATAATTCTCATGTAGTAGTATTAAAGGTTTGTTTATGGCTGAATAGTCACTTCCAATAGAAAAATAAGGATAAAACAGCAGCTTAGAAAATATGATTCTCACCCATAAAGTCTTGCTACGCTCTCATGAATCCCAGTGGATTTCTTTCAAGTAAGAGATACTGGTATCAGCACAGCTTAGTCCTGCCTTATTACGTTCATTCTCTACTGTTGCATATATAACTCCTGCGGACGTCGCATGGTTGAAAACTTCTTGAAAATCTATGATTCCATCCCCAGGACATGTCATATCCTGTTCCTCTGATGCGTCCATATCTTTTATATGAAGCAGCTTAATTCTTCCGGCATACTTTTTCATCAAGGCTACAGGATCAGCTCCCCCCTTCCTGACCCAATAGATATCCATCTGTGAGGCCACATAAGCAGGATCTGTGTATTCCATTAGCCAGTCAAAAGCTGTCTTACCTTCTATCATCACAAACTCTTTATCATGGTTATGCCAGGTTAATTGGACTCCATGAGATTTCAGGCTTTTACCTAATGTATTCAATCTTTCAGCAGCTTCCAGGCATTCCTTTTTCTGCAAGATTGTAGCATCACTCATCCACGGCCAATAGCAGCAAATAAATGCTTGAGAAAGTGTTTCTGCCTGTCTGAGAAAAGTATCCTGATTTTTTATCAGATTGGCGATACTACTACCTCCTCCTATAGCTGTTAACCCCAGGGAACTAAGAATCTTGGCATAGGATGTGGGAGACTTCCCATAAACACCTCCCTCTATGTAGGTATAGCCCATTTCTGCCAGGGCTGTAAGCGTAGCTTCAGGCTGGGCCTTCATCTGATCCTGGACAGTATTCAGGATGATACCCCAAGAGGTATCACTTTCCTGACCAAATGTGGGAAGGGGCAGAAAGTTAGCTCCTATACTTGCTAACAGGCTCTTTTTAAGAAAAGATCTTCTGCTATCCTTGGAATGTGGGAGTGAGAGCATCATATGTTTAGGGTCAGAAATATTCTTTTTACCTGGACACAATCAGGGGTGAATATGAAGACTAAATCTGCTACTGTTTATGCAGTAATTGGGTCATTCCTTAGGTAGGATACTCCCATTCTCCTCTATACTTTCTTTTTAACAGCTTCTGGGCCTCTTTATCCCCTATGATTTTTTCCTTTTCTCCGTCCCATGATACACTTCTTCCAAGCTTGTAAGAGAGCATACCTAGTAGGCTCATATTGGTGGCTAGGTGTCCATATTCTATGTCGCAGGCCGGTTTGTTACCTGTTTCTATGGCATTCATAAAGTCTGCCCAAAGCTCCTTGATATTCTGACCATCAGGCGAATTAAGCTCAGCCTTTACCCGAATGACTTCCGCATTTTTATTCTTGGGATAAAATGTCCATCCATCTTGCCATCCCAGGTGTAGGGTACCTTTAGTACCGTAGAAGAAGCAGCCTACATTATGGTCTATATATGCGTTGGGGGCACATAGCTTGTGCTCCCATGTGAGGGTAAAGTCTTCAAACTCAAAGATGGCCATTTGGGTGTCTGGCGCATCTGTATTATCTGCCTTCACAAATCTGCCACCTGTAGAGTAGACGGTTTTAGGATATTTTTCTTCTGTCCACCACAGCACCTGATCAAACCAATGTATACCCCAGTCAGCTATGGTCCCATTAGCAAAGTTCAGGAAGTTGCGAAACCCCTTAGGATGAATTTTAGGGTTGTAGGCCTGCTCAGCAGCAGGCCCTACCCAGAAGTCCCAGTCCAGGTCTTCAGGTGGCTCTGCGTCTGTCATGGATTTACCAGGCCCTTGTCCATAGTTAATGAAGGCTTTTACTTGACTGATTTTCCCTGCTTTTCCTTCTTTCAGGAATTTCATGGCAGAAATATTATGGGGAGAGACTCTTCTATGTGTACCTACTTGCACCACTCTGTTATACGCTCTGGCAGCTTTTAAAATGGCTTGACCCTCACCTATGGTGTGGCCTATAGGTTTTTCCAGGTATAAATGTGCACCTTGTTTAATGGCAGCTATAGCAGGTAAGGCATGCCAGTGGTCTGGCGTACCTATGATGGCTACCTCCGGCTTTTCCTTTTCAAGAAGTTCTCTGTAGTCCTTGTACAGGGCAGGCCTATCTCCCTTCAGCGTGGCTACTTCTGCTGCTGCTAATGTTAAGGCTGCTCTATCTACATCACATAATCCTACTATGGTATTATCTCCATAGGCCATGGCTTCTTTGAGAATATTCATTCCCCACCATCCACATCCTATAAGGGCTACCTTGTAGGGACTCTTCCTAGCTAGTGAAGGTAATAGGGGAAGGGCAGAAAGGGTTAGGCCAGTTTGTTTGATGAAGTGCCTCCTGTTCATATATGGGTAAATATTAGCTTGAAGAAGGAAAGGGTATTTTGACCACTGTACTAGTGTCTTTAATTTTCCTTCTAGTGTAAAGAGGTAGGACTGATCCTCAATTACCAGATTGATAGATTTCTTTTTAGGGACTGGACTCCATCTATTTCCTAAGAATTAATGACTGAATATTCCTTCCTTGAAAATATTTCTTCTCCAAACAAATTGCTGGATACCCTTACATATGTAAAGAAGCAGGACTTGTCATCATTTGAACCTCCCTAGCCTGGGGTAGTATTGGGAAATTTATACGAAGGAAATATGGCACGCAGGCTTAATCCCAGACAACAACCTGGCGTAAAGACCAGGAACCTATTCATCATTGGTGGTGTATTGGTAACAGCAATCTTTTTAGTCTTAGTCAGTATTTTCAATATCAAGAAAAGCACTACATCGCATACCTTTTCTAATGTAGCGATCTCAGGTGCAGGTAATGCAGGTGCTGATGCAGGCTTTAATGCCTTTAAGGAGGGGGGATTTGCGTGGGGAGATCTGAATATGGATGGTTTTCTAGACCTGGTCGTCAATACAGAAGATGCTAATTGGGGAACCCGTGTTTTAATAGCTAACCCCCAGGACCCAGAAAATCCTTTCTATGAGGATCTTACCACTACTTATTGTAACCACTGTACACAAAATATTAGAGAAAGATCCGCTGATATTGCTGATATTAACCATGATGGATATCCAGATATGCTCAGAAATACTGCCTTCGAAGGGGCCTTTATATACCTAAATAGGGGTCCTTCTGATGGCTACAAACTTGGGATAGGAGCAAATAATGATCCCAACTTCACTCTTGGTAGCTCTACCTTACATGATGGCCTACTGAACTCAGAGGGAATGTGCTTGGCAGACTATGATAATGATGGCTGGCTGGACATCATCCTGGAGAACCATAACTATGGGATTGATGTGTTTCGTAATCCAGCGGATGGTACCGCTAATTTTGTCTGTATGTATCCACAAGATACAGATTTACCTAGAGATGCCACGGACGGGGACTACGCCGCAGTAGTAGATTTTGATGATGATGGAGACATAGACATAGTAGCCCGGAAAAGAGACCAAAACGATTTCTTTGTAAATGACGGGGATGGGACATTCTCTAATGGGCAGGAAATAGGAAATACGGTTAACTACAACAAAGGAGGAGTAGCCTTTGGGGATTTTGATAATGATGGAGACTTTGATTTGTATTGGACAGATGGGGATAAAAACCAGATTCATCTAAATAATGGATCTAACACCCTCCTTCCTACCTCCGGAAGTAATAATTATGGAGAGCCTTGGCTTTCCGCTGGGGTATCAGCTCCCAACGATGGGATAGATGGGGTAGCTGTGGGAGATGTCAATAATGATGGAAAAGTAGATATATTCTTAACAGATAATGCAGGAACTAGCTACCTCTTTATTAATGAAACCCCTGATGGAGGGATGTTAAGTTTTAAGAGAGATAATCTGGGAATCAATGTAAATGCTGATGGAGAGGGATGTGCTTTTGCTGATTATGATAATGATGGAGATTTAGACTTATACCTTAATGTAAAAGGGGGCTCTAATCAGCTGTGGCGGAATAACTTAAATACACTCGGGAATGATAGTTATTTATTTGTGGAGCCTCGGATTTTCTTAGGGGCTAATACCTACCGGGCAGCTCTAGGTGCTAATATAGTACTCAGAGACTGTGAGGGAAAGGTGGTAAGCGGAATCAGGGAAGTGCCTACCGGAGCTGGGCATGGGACTGATGCCCCTGATCAGGTTCACTTTGGGTTACCCTTTGGAGCAGATGAGGTGTATCAGGTAGATGTGAGCTTCCCCAGAAAGAATGGAAGCCGGATAACAGTCAAGCGGATTATCCAGCCTTCCAGAGAGGATAATCACACACTGGTAGTATATGATACAGATGAGAATGATCCTTTTGAATGTGAGAATCACCCTTTTCCAGTAGAGTGGCTAAACTTTGAAGCCAAGTGGGTAGGGGAGGAGGTATCTCTGGAATGGATAACAGCCAGTGAAACTAATACTAATTTCTTCCAAGTGCAGCGTTCCATAGATGGCTCTTTCTTTGAGTCTAGAACAGAACTTACTGCTAGAGGAAATTCTTCAGAAATTTCTCGCTACAGCTTTATAGATGATGAGGCTATTACCCTAACTACGAATACCATCTACTACAGAATCAAGCAAGTAGACCTGGATGGTCAATTCTCCTTTAGTAAAACTATAGCTATTTCTTCCACTATCCAGCCTGGCATGGAGATAAATGTTTTTCCCAATCCCATGAAAGGGCCGCTGACAGTCTCATGGACGCCTCTTCAGCAAAGGGTGCTGACTATCTGTGATTTATTAGATTCGGATGGGAGAACCATTGCTAGCAGACGGCTTTCTCCTTCTGAGTCAGAAGCAACCTTTGAGACCGCTACATTACCTAAAGGAATTTACTACATCTACGTGGTTCAGGGCGGATATACAGAAACCAAGATTGTGGTAAAGGGAGAAGACTTTTAGCAGCTATACCTATAAAAGAGAAACGGAGTGTACCCTTCATACACTCCGTTTTTTCATGAAAACTTAAATAAGTTTCCAGCCTTCTCTATAAGGCCGACTCACAAACTGATTAGCATCATCAAAGTTGGTGATTTTCATGTTATCACCATCCCATAGCAGTTTCTTCCGCCCATAGTAGCTTCTCCTGCCATTTTTCTGCTCCTTGGCGAGAGAATAGCTTCTGATAGCTAGATTCCCCATCAATACGGTTTCATTCAGGGGACCTGCATAATCAAAGGAGGAGGTCAAGGCTTTATGCTCTGGGCTATTAAATCCTGCCTTGATAGCTTCTGTCCATGCATGCTGATGCCCATATTCAGGCATGTCAGCATAAATGTTTCCACCTGTATATCCCTTAGGCATAGTTAGTACCTCTCCGCTGGGTAAATAGACCTTAGGTTCTCTTCCGTATACCCCACAGGTCATAACCCCTTTCTCACCTAGCATAATTACCCCATTTCCACTACCCGTGCTTCCTAAATCGTGGGAGGCAGGAATTAAGTCAGGATGGAAGGGCCTAATACCTCCGTCTGACCAGATCATTTTAATTTCAGAGGCGTTTTTCTCCGTGGCGGGGAACTTGAGTTGGACGTGAGCAGAAGGGGGGCAGCCTTCCGGGATATGCTCAGCCACCCAGTCTCTGGTAAATACCTGCCCCACACTACACTCTACCTCGGTAGGGTATCCGAGGCCTAAGACCCTAAAAGGGGGATCTATCAGGTGGCACCCCATGTCTCCAAGGGCACCTGTCCCAAAATTCCACCAGCCTCTCCATTTGAATGGGTGAAAAAGGGGATGATAATCCACGTAGCGGGCAGGTCCTATAAAGAGATCCCAGTCTGACTCACTGATCTGACCAGGCATAGCAGGCTTTTCAGTAGGGAAAGGAATGCCCTGTGGCCACACAGGCCTGTCCGTCCATACATATACGGTATGGACAGCTCCTATTAATCCTTGGCCGAACCATTCCATCATTTGTACCTGGCCAGGGTTAGAGGCTCCCTGATTTCCCATCTGGCTAACAATTTTGTATTTCCTGGCCGCCTCTGTCAACATCCGCGTTTCATAGATGTTATGCGTTAGTGGCTTCTGTACATAGACATGAATCCCTAATTGCATGGCAGCCATAGCTGATACGCCATGTATATGGTCAGGAGCTGAGATGGTAACTGCATCTATTTCCTCTCCCATTTCATCCAGCATGACCCTGAAGTCTTTGTATAGCTTGGCTTTCTTAAACTTTTTCATGCTGTCCTCTGCCCTGTTGATGTCTACATCACAGAGGGCTACCACATTTTCTTTCCCTTTGTTCCAGGCATTCCTAATATCAGAAGTACCTTTTCCCCCTGCTCCTATGGCAGCCAAGTTTAGTTTATCACTAGGGGCTATGTACCCTCTTCCTAGTACATGACGAGGGACTATCATAAAGCCAGCCCCTGCCAGGGCACCAGCTTTTAAAAATTTTCTTCTAGAGGTAGTTGTATCTTTCTTAGGCATGTTTGTCGGGGTTGATTTTTAGATTTAAGCCAGAAATTACAGTTTTTCCTTTGTAGGAACAATTAGCTTTTCACTTTCATGGCCTCAGATAGGGCCCAGCAGGTGTATACTTCATAAAACTGCGTCCACTCCAGTCCTTGGCATTCATCCGCTATGATATTGGTCACCTGATCAGCAAGTGGAGCTAGTTGGTCTGCCGTCATCATTACTTCTTCAACTATTCTGGCAGCATATAAGCGGGCGACTTTATTTTCACTGTTCAAGTAGGAAGAAAGAGTCTCATAAGCTGCTTCTGGAAGCTCCTGATAACAAAGCGCTTGGGCAGCAGTAAGGGCTACAGCAGGAGAGGGGTGAGACAGATTCTTCTTAAAAGCACCTACTACTTCAGGAGAACCCCAATCGGCTTTGTTATAAATAGCCGATAAAGGTGGATAAAGGGTAATAGGTCTGCTTAAACCTGATACGGATGCCCAATAGGCAATAGTTGGGTGTGGATGTTGCAGATAGCCCAGCCATGTTTCTGAATTCCAGTCATCACCTGTACGCAATTGAAAAAAACTAAGTATCTCATCTGTAGGTAAATAATCTGGATTTCTTAGAGATTCATATATGGTGCTGCTATCATCTATATTCACCATATCGATTTCATGGAGAAGTCCTGAATCATAGGTACTTACAGTCCATTCATCTAACTGTGCCCTCATCTTCACTAGTTGTTCCTGGTAAGTAGAATCCCCTGCCAGGTTAGTAGTCTCAAATGGGTCCTTACTTACATCATACAGTTCTTCATAAGTACGAGTCAGTGCCCACATACTAGCCTGGGCATTGGTTAGTGCAGGTGTTTGTCGTCTTTGCCTATAGAGCGCTTGCATGATCTCTGACTGGTCTGTGTAAAAGTTGGGTTGGATAAGGGGTGTGTGAGATAGGTAATTTCTCACGTATCTAAAGCGCTTATCCCTTACCGTTCTGGAGGCCTCATACGCTTCATCTACTCTGTCAGAATGTCCTATGACATAGGGAATATCTTCCTTCTTTTCTCCTAAAAAGACTTTCCCTTGCATATAATTTGGAATGGGAATATCCAACATACTTAAGAGGGTAGGAGGGAAGTCTACAAAACTTACTAAATCGTCTGAAGAAGTTCCAGGGGTAAGTCCTAATTTCTTTTGCCAGGCAGGAGGGGCCTTTATGATGAGCGGCACCCTGAGACCTGAATCATATAGGGCTCGCTTAGACCTGGGCATACCTGTCCCATGGTCTGAATAATAAAAGATGATGGTATTATCAGTCAGCCCATCTTCCTCTAGTTCAGCTAGTATTTCCCCTACTCTCCTGTCCATCAGACTGACTAGGTCATAGTAACGGGCCCATAGCTTTTTTACTTCCTCAGAATCAAAGTGATAGGGAGGAACTGGTGCTAGATCAGGATCATGTTTTTCCTTATCTGAAAGGAGCTTCCCATACTTTTCATAGAAAGCAGAGTCAGACCCGAAAATCTGAGATTGGTGGGTAGTTTCTATGTTGAAGACACTGAAAAAGGGCTGTCCGTCCGGACGCTTTCTCCAGTGGGCTTCTTTGCTGGACTCATCCCAAATATCCTCTTTGGTGAAGTTATAATCTTCCTTATCATTATTAGTGCAGTAGTAGCCTTTTTCTCTTAGGTATTCCGGGAATCCTTTAATGAAGTCAGGGATTCGGGTGTAGCTTCTTAGGTGTTGGGTACCCAGGCTGGTAGCATACACACCTGTGATGAGGCAGGCTCGGGAGGGAGAACAGACAGGGGCGGTAGCATAGGCATGGGTAAACTTGATACCTTCAGCGGCTAGCTGGTCCAGGTGAGGGGTGTAGGCATACTCATCTCCGTATGCCCCCAGAAAGGCATTCATGTCCTCACTGGTGATCCACAGTATGTTAGGAAGGGATTCTATAGAGGACTCCTCTTCACATCCGAGACATAAGAAGAGGGATACCATGAAGTACCAACAAGCATTTTTTTTCATCATCTCCCCTAGTTTTGGACCAGAGCACCAATGTCTATGTCCAGCTCAGGTCGTTCTTTTTTAAGGTCGGCTACGGCCGATTGACTGACTTCTGTTTGCCAGAGATAAACTTTTTCTAAGGCGGGTAAAGCCCTGATGGTTTCCAGGCTAGCATCAGTCAGCTCAGTACCAAACACATTCAAGGAAGCTAGATGCGTCAAGGGTTGTAGATAGGATAAGCCTTGATCACTGATAGGATTTTGTTGAATTCTCAGTCTGGTTAGGTTAGAAAAGCTTCCTAACAGTTCTATCCCTTCATCTTGCAAGCCTTTATCTGCCAAATCTAACCAGGTAATATGCGCTTTAAGGGGGGCTAACTGTTCTAGTTGCTCCTGAGAAATCGTGTTTCCATTAAAGGAAACTTCCAGTAGGTGATTCTCAGCGGATAACTGCCGAATGGTGAAGGACTCTTCCGCTAGCTGGGCAAGAACCTCCACTGGTGCTGGGGCTATTTTAACTTTCTCATACCAGGGCTTAGGTTCAGTATCCATGCGGTACAGGCTAGCTAGTATGGGCTTGACTCTGTCAGGGATAGGTAGGTCTGACGCCTTATTCTCAAATGAGGCGTCTTCCTCTATCCACCACTCCAGCATTTGGATTTCCTGAAAAGTCATAGGTTCTCCCTTAGTAGGCATATGCTTTTCACTGGTGTGGGGGAGGAGTAGACGTTTAAATATTTCGCTTTCACGGGCGTTACCTGCTACCAGGACGGGACCACCATTCCCTCCTGCCAATAACTTTTCAGGGGTAGCCATATTCAGCCCGCCTCGTTGGACTTCATCATTATGGCAGGCCATACACTTCTGGGCAAAAATGGGTTGTATGAGGTCCTGGTATACTAAGGCTGAGTCAGGATCACTTATCTGCGGAAGACCTACGGCTAGGCTGGTTTGAGTCCCTGTGATTTTCTGGATAAATCCTGGAGCGTGCTCAGTTAAATACCCGGAACCATGGGTGAGGTTACCTCCCTGATGCCCGGCTAAGGTGAGTAGCAGAAGGACAAAAACATTGAGAATAGCATGCGACTTTTTAGGGATAATACTGGGATTTTTCTTGATCCACCACATTCCAAAGGAAATGAGGCTGAGCAAAATCCCCATCCATCTATGCCAGAATAAGCCTTGTTCTGGATAACTTCCGGAAGCTGCTAACAGCCATCCACAGAGGGAAGCCGCTGTAGCACTTAGGGCAGATAATAACCAGCTGAAAGCTACCATCTTTTGGCTGTTCTTACTGCTGTCTTTCTGAAACCATTCCAGGAGAATAGCCAACACAAAAAAGCCTATGGGAAGGTGAACCACTAAGGGGTGGAACCTGCCTATGAATTCTCCTAAACTTACCAGTACCATTAATTTCATGATCCCTCTATGCTAAAATTTCTTTTACCACTTCGCC
>JBCCLI010000055.1:0-23423 GCA_039026975.1 Bacteroidota bacterium
CAGAAACAGATGTCATGGAAAGGGGAGAAACCATAGCCTTTCCTGAATCAGTGAAGAATTTCTTTAGAGGAGATTTAGGCCAGCCGCATGGAGGATTTCCGAAAGAACTTCAGAAGATAGTGCTGAAGGGGGATAGGCCTTATACGGATAGGCCTAATGCGCACTTGATTCCAATAGACTTTGAGAGAGAATTAGAAGAATTTCAGACTAAATTTGGCCTTGACTGGAATCTGTTGGACTTTTTGGCTTACAAACTCTACCCCAAGGTATGGGAGGACTATCATGAGCATGTAGAAAAGTATGGAGAAGTTTCTAAGATCCCTACCTCAGCCTTTTTCTACCCCTTAAAGACTAATGAAGAAATCATAGTCAAGATTGAAGAAGGGAAAAACCTGCTGATCAGGTATATGTATACCTCTGAGCCGGATGATAGCGGTGAGCGTGATGTCTTTTTCGCCATTAATGGGCAGACTCGCGTGATCAAGGTAAAAGACCAGAAGGTAGCTTCTGTCAAGCCTACAAATAGGAAAGCGGAGAATGAAAATGAAATAGGAACTCCTCTTCAGGGAAGACTGGTGAAGATCTTTGTGAAAGAAGGAGACCAGATAGAAAAAAATGATCCGTTATTTGTGATTGAGGCTATGAAGATGGAATCTACCATTACAGCTCCTACAGGTGGAAAAATAAGTAAAATACACCTTGCTGAGAGAACCATGGTAGAGCAGGATGATCTCGTAGTAGAGTTTGCCTGATAAGCCCCTTCCTACAGCAGTCCGTGCAAAAAGCCTACCCATTCTCACTGGTTGTTACACCAGCTCAAATGGGATAGCGTTACTGCTTTACCGGATATGCGCTGGTTATCAAAATCATGCTGCTTCACCAGAAAATGTAACACAGCCGGAGAATATGCTTCATGAGGAAAACTATATCTCCTAATAGTCATTTTTTATGTGCTTTCCAGAATTCACATGAAACGTAACAACTGTCCATAAATAATAATTTGAGTATCGAATAATTAATATTTAAATACTTGAATAATCTATTTTTAAAGAATGTATTGGGTAAGATTATTTGTCCTATGTAGGGGTATTTATTACTTAATTGAGGCCATTCACATGTAAGCTTTATACCGTTACTGTCAATCCAAATTTTTAGTAAGTAGCTGATTAATAGAATACTATGCTATTTAGCTTTAGCTATATTCTACTAATTCCTAGGTAATAGAATATTATAATCGCAGACTTTTTTTCAAGTTAAGATAGGTACGATAAGTAGTTCGCAATCCGCTCAGAATAATGTCATTTTTGATTTAAGAAAGGAAGAAATTCCTACACAAGAAAAAGACAAACATTAACGCAATCGGTATGCTAGCTTTATCCACTACTTCTCTGCCAGAGAGATTTTCCCTTGAATTATATTCGCAAAAAGAAGTATCGCCGGTAGTTTTTCCTCCGGTACCTAAGAATTATTAATGGTTTGTAATTGCTGTTCAGGCCGATAGAGAAATCTGTCGGTCTTTTTTTATGCCCAGCTTAGTACCCACTCCTTACACTTTTCCCACATCCCTTTCCTATCCTTCTGTTTTTGGGCTATTTCCAAGTTTCTTCTTTCTCTCATCAGTGCTACCACTCTTAGGTGGTGGGGATCTTTATTAGGGGAGGGATAGTAGGCAGAGTGGGGGAGGGCATGACATAGGAAGCGGGTATTTGTTCTTCTAAGCAGGCCGATAGCGCCTGACTCTCTGTCTTCAATGTTAAGATCCTTTTTATACTTTCTAGGCTTGATGCGGAGTTTTCCCTTGGCTATTTTACTAAGGTCTGGAGAGCCTGCTAATTTCCAGGCAGTGTACCAGTAGGCACCCGTCCTGAGGATAGCTCTCCTCATTCTTCTTTCTACCATCCCTCCCAGCATGTTATGATAGGCCTCTGCATAGCCTCTGGAATAGGTTCTAATGGTCAGGTTTTTCCTGGATTCATAGCCGTATTTCTGGTCGTGTGCATAGGACTTATTTAATTCTCTCTCAAAGCTGAGTACTGAATCCAGGGCGGTATGACTTTCCAGTACGGCCAGCCATCCTTCCTGAATGACATCCTCTATGAAATAGGATCTCCCCACAAAAAAGTTGTAGGATTCTCCAAATAGCTCCGGTAATCGGGATTCCCAGAAACCGTGTATTCCTTTTTGACCGGTAAGCTGTCCATTATAATTTTCTGTGGTATGTAAAGGTACATGGGCATCCCCCACGTAGTGGCCTATCTCAGCAGAGATTTTCACTATTCTGCCTAAATCTTCTTCCAGAAATGCATCTCTTAGCTCATACATCCTACGCGGAAGCTGGTAGGGGAGAATTCCAAAAGCCTGAAGAGTATCCTCGCCTATTACCTCTATTGCTTTCTGCCAATCTCTAGGGACATTCTCAAAAGGGAGTTCCCCATAGTGGTCTATATCTATGAAGTGCCTTTCTGCTTCTCCATCTATGGCATAGCGTCGCATGTCAGGATCTACGGCATGCTCAGTGATATAATCTATGTGCGCCTTGTACAGCACGATCATCTCAGGGGGTAGGGTAAATACAGCAAGCCGATTGATGCGCTGATGTGCCCAAAATCCCCATCCAAAGGCTGACTGACTCAGGAAAAGCCAATAGCATATAAAGGTATAGATGGACTTATTCATACCATTTTTTAGTTAATGGATGGAGAACCGTTTTGGTACCTATTACTGTATGCATCTTACTACACCCATTAGGGCTAATCCACTGATAAATAGCACCTAATTCATAAAGAATTTCCTAGAGGATAATTATTTTCGTATTTTTGCAAGTCATTATCCACTCGTAAAATGGGTAATTATGTTGTACGTTCATTTTGTATGAGATGAAAATACAGGATGAAAAAATGACTATCAACAAATCATGTTGAAAAACGTCCTCCAGAATCAAGTGTTAACGCGAGAACTTGAAAAGGTACTTGAAAAAAACCTGCATGATGATCCCTACAAACTGATAGTTTGGAATGACAACATTAATACATTTGACTGGGTGATTATTTCTCTAATGGAAATCTGTGGACATACCCAGGACCAGGCAGAACAGTGCGCCTGGATCATCCACTACAAGGGTAAGTACGTAGTTAAAAAAGGGACCGAGAAAAAGCTGAAGCCCATGCGCGAAGCATTAGTTGAAAGAGGAATCGGAGCCACCCTTGAGCAATAACTATCTGCCTATCTTCTCATGCCTGTTTTCTGGCTTACTAAAGATCATGTTTTTCCCCATCCTGAGCTTGCTAATGATGAGGGTATATTAGCAATAGGAGGCGACTTACATCCCGACAGACTTGTATTAGCGTATGAGAAAGGAATTTTTCCATGGTATTCACCAGGGGAGCCCATTATCTGGTGGTCTCCAGATCCTCGGTTTGTCCTTTTTCCTGAGAAGGTAAAGGTGTCAAAGAGTATGAGGCAAATTCTCAGGAAAGGAAGATTCCAGGTAACTGTCAATAAGTCATTTAAAGAAGTGATGATACAATGTCAACAGAAGAGGCGGAAAGGCCAATCAGGCACCTGGATTACAGAAGAAATGATTACTGCTTATGAGGCCCTACATACAAGAGGGATAGCTCACTCTGTAGAAGTGTGGGATGAAGGGAAACTGGTAGGCGGCTTGTATGGCTTGGCTATGGGAAAATGCTTTTTCGGGGAGTCTATGTTCTCCCATAAGAGTAATGCCTCAAAAGCAGGCTTCCTCACGATGGTGAAACTACTGGAAAAGCAAGGGTTCTACATAATTGACTGTCAGGTTCATACCCATCACCTGGAAAGCCTGGGGGCGGGAATGATTAGTAGAAAGGAGTTTCAGACCATAATCGCAAATCATACTACCCCTCCCCTTCATTGGCAGGAGTGGACAGACCTGGAGAAGTTCCCTGTTCAGTTTTGAATACCCTCCGAAACTCTCGTAAGTCACCCACACACCCATCACAAGAGAATCCCCCATCAGAGGACTGATCAATCTGTTCAGCTAAATGACTGAATTTTTGATATTCCATGGCATAGTAGCGTGTGGAGTAAGCACTGGCCCATAATAAGCTGATCCCAAATAAGTAGGCCATCCAGATGTTTCTAATATTCCCTCCTTTTTCCCCTGATTCCAGTAGATAGTAAATTCTTTCCCTCAGGGCATGTGTACGAAGGTGTTGGATAAAGGTGTGAACTTTTTCTTTTTGGAGGCTTAGGATAAGCCTGGCATAGGTTAAAGGGCTTTGTAAGACCTCCGCGCCCTTACTATCAGCTGTAAACTCACTGATTAGCACCAGCTCCTTTCTCAGGAGATAATAAATAGGGTTAAACCAGCTTATACTTCTGATGATGGAAAGGAAAATGAGTTCCAGGGTATTTTTTTGGGCTAGGTGAGAAGCTTCATGTGCCAAGATCGCCTGCTGCTGTTGAGGAGCAAGCTGCTGAAAGTTACTCGGCCAAATGAGAAAATCCCTTCCCCAACTGAAGACACCTACGGCTGATTCCTGATGAGTAGGAATGACTGAGAATACTCTTTCTTCATACCTTTTGGATTCTCCTTTATGGGTACGTGAAAGTCTGTGCAGGGATAAGCATGACCT
The DNA here is from genome assembly GCA_039026975.1 of Bacteroidota bacterium. Lineage (GTDB taxonomy): Bacteria > Bacteroidota > Bacteroidia > J057 > J057 > JBCBKZ01. The sequence continues at coordinate 4,617 of JBCCLI010000055.1, forward strand.
GAGAGTGTGTAACATGCTAAGGATAAATCCTATCCATAGCATAGGCTGAACCCAAGGTTGGGCAGACTCATAATAGGAAAAAAGTACCTGAGATTGGTATAGGATCTCATGTTTATAAGTAGGGTTTTGACAATGACAAAACTCTCTAAGTACCTCAACTGGAATCTGACTCCATACGCTGGTAGTATGTGTTTGTAGGGCGGGTAGTATAGTCAAGTACAGGGTATAAATCCCTAACAGCGTGATACTTCCCACCAGAAAATATAAATAGGTTTTTCTTACCCATAGGTCTTTGGAAGACCGTAAAAAAAGGAGGTAAATGCCCCAAAGCATGAAAGAGAGTAGGGTAGTAGTGAGAATAAACAGCATTATTCCTGAGATTTTTGGTCTATTAGTTCCTGAAGGGCTTTTAATTCCTGTTCACTTAGTTGCTTATCCGCTAGTAGGCTGGATACCAGGCCTGAGGCTGAACCTGAAAAGACGGATTTAATAGCATTAGCTAGAAAATGCTGTTGGTATTTCCCTTTACTGATGAGGGGGAAGTATTGATGGCTTCTGCCCTGACTTTCATGGTCCACAAATCCTTTTTCCTCTAATATCCTCACGATAGTAGAAATGGTATTGTAGGCAGGAGTAGGATTATCAGGCCATTTAGCCAGGATATCCTTCACAAATCCCTTTTTGAGTTCCCAGAGGATTTGCATAACCTTCAGCTCCAGTTCAGTCAGCATTCTATTTTCCATGCTAACATATACGATTAACTAAAGATTTAGTTTCTAATGGTCAAGAGGTGTTATCAAGGTAGATCTACAGTAGCAGTAAAAAGGCCTATATGGACTTGGGCTTTCTTGTCACAAGTTCCAGCCCCAAAGTCTATGGTTTTCTCCTGCTCATGATCTGCATGTACCCTAACTACGCCAGCTACCGGATGAGAGCAACCTGTCAGGTAGGTAATGGGACTCAGGGTATAAGAGTTACTTTCTCCTCCATTTTCATCCTTTAACTTGACCGTACCGCTAAGCTGATGTGAGATTTGTTGGAGTTCTGGATCTGAACCATGGGTAAAAGTCTCAGTCAGGAAATTTCCTTTACAGAAAAATGTCCCCAGGAGATTATTGAAAACGGCTTTTTCTATGTAGATAGCTATCTCAGGGGGAGAAGAATGAGGCCCAGGTGTGGTCTGACTCACAGAAGTAATGAAGTCTAGCTGAAATAAATCTCCCCCCAGCCCTATGAACCCATACTGTTCTGGGGAGATAAGGAGGGTTTGAAGACCTGATGAATCTGCTAAGGCCCTTCTAGCGATAAGTTTTCCCTGTCTGATACGGCCATCCTGGCACGTACATCCACTCCCAAAGTCAATTTCCATAAATAAGCTGTCTGCTGAGGTATATTGAAATACTTGGCTACAGTAGGCTAATGGATTAATCAGATCCTCTTCTGTGGATGACAAGAAGAGTGGGGAGAACATTTGTTGAATGGTAAAAAATTCTACCACTGCCAGGTGGTGAGCGTGCAGGATATCCAGGTTCTTTTCTTTGGATATGGGATCTCCACATCCTAATAAACTACCTAAGAGCAAGCTAAGTAGAATGGAAATAGTGGGCTGCTTCATGCAACGGATTACAAGCTTCTCCCATTAAAGAAAAAATCATACCAAGCTTATGATTACATTAGGAGTTGGAATATTAATTAGAATAAATGAGTCATTCTACCTCTATCCCATCTCCCCACCAGTCTAGTCCTGGGACGAATAAACTTAGGCCACTTTCCTTTTCCATAGCTAGTAGTTGATTGGTGTGTGACACTGAGGGGAGTCCTATTTCGGCTCTAAGTTGGTTAGTTTGGCTAAGGGTTGCCGCTTTGACTGGGTTAAGTATGCCCAGGTTAGGCCCCTCAAATCTACCTACTCTGTGTCGCCAACTATCCATAATGGCCAGTTCATATGGAGACATGAGGCCCTTTTTGAGTACTTTAAGTAAACTTGGCCTGAGTTGTGGATAGAGAGAATCCATCCGGACAAAATCTTCTGAAACAGAGTTATGGTGACCTATAATGGTAGAGGCCCAGAAGCTATTCTGGATAAGTTGCTCTCCGGGATATTTGCCCAGACTAAGAAGAGAATCCAGCTTTCTCATTTGCTGTACGCTATGAGGGCCGAACTTGGATTCGGAATACTTCTTTTTCCCTTTCTCACTGAAGCGCAAGAGATTTCCGAAGGCTTTCTTTTGGTCCTTACGGAACATTTCTTTGACAAAATCTCGTAGGTCTTCATCCAGCTTATTGGGGATAAAATCTCTATTTTTCAGATAGATGTCCTTTATCTCTTGTTGAGAAAGTGTAGGATAACCCTTAAGAACTTTCTTGAAGCTTTTTATCCCTTTCCAGCTAAGGCCAGACTGAATGGCTTGCTGAAGGTAAAGACCAGCTTTTTCCTTTTCTCCCTGAATTAAGGCCACCTGAAAGGCGATGGCATAGTCTCGTTTAAAGATAAAGGGATATGCTTCAAAAGCCTTCCCATAGCTCTCCAACGCGGAGGCATACGCTTCCTTCAGCAATAGGCTTTCTGCTTCCTGAATCTGCTGATGATAAGTTAGGTAGTTAGGTTGGCCTGAAAGCGTATTGGCTACCAGTAGGAAGAGTATGAGTGTATAGATTTTCACATTATATACATGATGTTGAATGAAAACACATTAGGCTACCATATTGGGCCTTTCCTGTGGAGACTGATTATGATATTCCTTTTCTACCTTCTTTATAAATCGGGTAATTATGGGGTAGATGCCTTCCTCCAGTTTTAGCTGATCTTAGCAGGACCAATAAGAATAGGCCTAATCCAAAAATGCCTTCACCCAGGCTGAGATGGAAATTAGCTCCATTTGCCAGAGACACGAAATACACCGCATTCATGACAAAAATGAAGAGGGGATATAGTAAAAGGATGGTTCTTAGGTTGGTATTCAGTGCTACCCTACTTCTGGAAGGACCAGTAGGGACAATGGAACCTGAAGTCGCAGAAAACCTAAATGAGAGTAAAAAGGAAGAATTGAAAATTCTATTGTGATCAAAGAATTCATAAAAGAACTTTTTCTCCTTTAATAACTCAAAATCTTTTACATAGGTAGGTGTTTGAATCATTTTTTCAGCTAGGTATGATTTAGGTATATTTACCTCAAAAGTATGATTGACATCTAAAGAATACCATTTGTTGTTCATAGCTAAGCTCTTTTCATGTCTATCAATAATGGATACTACATGTAACCATACTGCATCGGAGAGATGAACTACCCAATTCAAAAATATTTTCCTAAAAAATAGATCCAGCTGTACGGGTGGTGAGTTGTTCCAGGAAGCGCATACCCTTATAAGAATTTCCTTTGGGGTTGAGAGGAGGACTCCAAACGGCTATGCTGTACCGCTCAGGATATACGGCCACTATGCCCCCACCTACGCCACTTTTGCCTGGAAGACCCACACGAAAGGAGAATTCTCCAGCTTCATCATAAAAGCCGCACAACTGCATAATGGCATTGAGTCTTTTGGTTTTGCTGGAAGTGGTAATCACTTTATGTGTACAAGGGTCAGCTCCCTGATGCGCGAAAAATAAAAACGCTCTGGAAAGCTCCCGGCAGCTCATCATGATGGAGCATAGATAGAAGTAAAAGTCTAGCACCATCTCTATGTCTCCATGGATATTGCCGAAGGACTTCATCAGGTTGATAAGGGAGGAATTCCTAAAGCTAGTGGCTTTCTCAGATTCTGCTATTCGCTCGCTAAAGTGTATGTTGGGATTATCAGCTACCTTTCTCACAAAGTCCAACAGGTCAGCCTTTGGGTTCTTGAGTTTTTCTACCAAAATATCCGAAATGACTAAAGCCCCGGCATTGATCATGGGGTTTCTGGGAATTCCGGACTCATACTCTAGTTGAACCAGAGAGTTAAAGGGATCCCCTGAAGGCTCTACATCTACCCTTTCCCAAATCTCTTCTCCCAGCATATCATAGGCCATAGTGAGAGAAAGGACCTTGGCTATACTTTGAATGGAGAAAGGCTCATCACAGTCGCCAACACCATAGTGTTCATCATCTACAGTGGAAAGGTGAATACCAAACTTATCTGGCGGCACATTTCCTAGTTCTGGAATGTAAGTAGCCACCTTGCCTGGGTTAGGGATAGATTGGATCTCATGATGGAGATCCCTGATGATTAGCTGGTAATTGATCGTAGTAGTCATACATCAGAAACTCACGGCCATCTCATACTGTTCAATGTAGGGAGATACCCCGTACTGATGAAGAAACCTAAGCTTGTCTGTTAAGCTATCATCAATATTCAGCATTCTCATTTCTGGCGTGATGGATTTTATAGCAGAGAAAAGCCTTTTCCACCCTTCCTCACTTGTATCCAGGCTTTCTGCTTGATGAATGACCCCTCTGTTAGGCCTGTGAATGAAATAGCCGCTAAGCTCATTCTGGTGATAAACCAGGTAGTAATCATGATTACTGGTAGCGAGCGTACTTGTTTGATTATCCCAGGAGTACAACTCCAGGTCTTTAAAGAGTTGCCATGGAACCTCTGTAAGCATGACTTTTCTAAGCTCAAAGGATTCATTAAGTGAAGGAGCGAGGGAACCTTTGACGCAGATAAAGTGCTTTTCTTTTTTGAAGCCTACCCCTTCGTAAGCCCTAATGGCTCTCTCATTCTGGCTGATTACCTCCAATTGGCTCCTATGGATGCCTCCTGCTTTCAGTGCCGGGATGGCCTCTTGATAAATTTGACTTACGAGCTTTCTCCCTCTGTAGGCTGGAATAACCCCAGTACCTGTATTGAAAGCAGTCAGTCCTTTTCCCTTATCACCAATAGCATGAATCATGAATCCCACTAACTGATCTCCGTCAGACATCCCAAAGGATTTTCCAAACTCCACGCCTGCTGTTTTCCATCTTTCTCTATAATAGTCTTGATCCTCTGGCATTTTGACATAGTAACCTTCGAAGGCTTCCAGGAAGCAGGCTATAATGTCTTCAAACGGTACGTCATCTAGTGTATGGATTCTCATAAGCTTAGAAGTGTAGTTTCATTCCTTCATGGGAAGATATAAACCCTAACTGTTCATAGAACCTAATGGCTTTTGAACGCTGTTTATTAGAGGTTAGCTGGAGAAGATGGGCTCCCTTTTCTTTAGCGCGTTGAATGACCCAGCTAAGGACTTCTTTTCCTATACCTTGCCCTCTATAGTCAGCCCTAATTCTTACGGCTTCTATTTGGGCCCGGATTCCCCCCTGATAAGATAAGTAAGGGATAAAACTGAGTTGAAAAGTTCCTATCACGCCTACTTGAGCCATTTCTACTACCCATAACTCCTGGTTGGTATCCGCTGAAATTCTGGAAAATGCTTCATAGTATATAGCTGGTAAGGGATCCTGAATCTGCTCTCTTTGGCTTCCCAGCTTATCATCAGCCAGCAAGTGCACAATTAAGGGAACATCTTCTTGTTGGGCTTTTCGGTAGTTGAGGCGGTTCATCCTTAAAATAAGTGATTGATCTCTGCGATTTTATCCAGCAATTCTTCTCTGCCTGCTTTAGAAGTGGAGGAGGTAAACATCATGGGAGGAAGCTCTTCCCATGTCTCAAACAGTTTATTCTCATAGACTTCCAGCTTAGCTTTCAGTTCATCTTTCTTGAGCTTATCTATCTTGGTGAAAATGATGCTGAAGGGGATACGCTTGATCCCTAGCATTTCCATGAACTCCAAATCGCCCTCCTGAGGTTCCAGTCTACTGTCTACCAGCACAAATACGTTCATCAGATTCTCTCGTTGAAAGAGATATTCCTGTATCATGTTCTGGAAAACCTTCCTTTGTTTCTTGGATACACGTGCGTAGCCATAGCCAGGTAAATCTGCCAAATACCAGCTTTCATTAATGAGAAAATGGTTGATCAGCTGGGTCTTCCCTGGGGTACCACTGGTTTTAGCCAGCTTTTTTCTTTGGGTGAGGGCATTGATCAGAGAGGACTTCCCTACATTAGATCTACCCACAAATCCATACTCAGGTAGGGTGGCAGGAGGCATGTCAGCAACTCCCTGGGAACTCTTAATAAAGGTAGCAGAAGTAATTTTCATACAAGGCTGTGAAAGTCAACAACAAATCTACTAATTTTGAGGTTAGCCCTGTATAGCATTTTTAATATATAAACTTTGAAAAAGACGGTAACTCCCTATCAGGATTCCTCCCAAAGCAAGAAGGAGCAGGTAACAGAGATGTTTGATAATATTTCTGGAGGATATGATACCCTGAATCATACCCTGACCATGGGAATAGATTTTTGGTGGCGGAAAAAAGCGGTGCAGCAGCTGGCTGATACTTCCCCCAAACTTATTTTGGATATAGCTACTGGGACAGCAGACTTTGCTATTTCTGCCATCAGACTAAATCCTGATAAGGTTATAGGGCTGGATATTTCTCCTAAGATGTTAGCGGTAGGTAGGGAAAAAATCAGTAAGAAGGGCTTAGATAAACGCATAGAGCTGATAGAGGGGGATTCCGAGAATCTTCCCTTTCCAGATAATCACGTAGATGCTGTAACAGTAGGTTTTGGGGTAAGAAATTTTGAGAACCTCTCTTTAGGCTTATCAGAAATCCACCGAGTGATGAGACCGGGAGCTAAGGCTGTCATCTTGGAGCCTGCCTTTCCCAAAAGCTTTCCATTGAAGCAACTCTTCGCTTTTTACTTCAGGTATATCACGCCCCTGATTGGGAAGATGATTTCTGGAGATGATGCCGCCTATACCTATTTACCAGAATCAGTAAGAGCTTTCCCGGAAGGAGAGGGGTTCTTGGCTATTTGTAGAGAAGTAGGCTTTGCTAAGGGAGAATCTAAGCCCATGACCCTGGGCTCCTGTGCCATGTATGTATTGACCAAATAAGAAAGGCAGCCTGTGCAGACTGCCTTCATTAACCTACCTAATACCGATTAGGCGTTTACCCCACTGTTCAATCCCCGCTACTCATCTGAATCCAAGGGAGGAATACGTAGCATTTGACCTGGGTAAATCAGGTTTGGATCTTTTAACATAGGCTTGTTAGCTTCAAAAATCACAGGATACTTCATGGCATCTCCATAATATTCTTTAGCTATTTTAGACAAGCTGTCTCCTCTTTCTACCGTATAATATTTAGCTTCTGGCTTTGGCTCCTTTACTTCCATCTGGTCATCTACAGTAGCTATACCATTAATGTTCCCTACGGCTAGTACCAGTTTTTCACGGTCAGCCTGTGAAGCTGCTGTTCCTTTTAGGGTGGCAGTATCTCCATCTACTGTTACAGAAAGATCTTCTATTTCTAGCTTAAACTGTTCTACAAAGGAAACAATCTGCTGCTCTTTTTCGGCGTTTTGCTCTTCAGCGCTGGCTTTTGATCCAAAGATTTTTTCTCCAGCTTCTTTGATAAATGAAATAAGTCCCATAGTTAAAAAAAAGTTGCTTTAGGTTGTGTTTAATGTATGGATACGAAAGAACGAGATAAGTCACACCTTTCCTAAGAAAATAGTTCTCATTCTCCTAAAAAATGTATTTGGCTAAGGGAAAAGAGGTCTTTTACGGGATCTAAATACCAAATGACATGATAGGAGCGTAAGCCTAGAAAGGTGCCCCTTGCTGTATCTCCTTCCGCTGGACTCCATGATGGTAGTCACTATAGCACGCTTTTTCCCACTCATGCATTTCCTCAGGCTACCCACGTGGCGTGGCGTGGTGGCTAATCCGCTTTACATACGACAAACTACACGAAAGCGGGGACGGAGGGTAATACGCCCAGGTCCTGAGCCAGGTTTAAGTATAATTTTAAGGCTTCATGCTTACCACCATCAAACTTGAAATCTATATATTCTTCCAAATATTTGATGGCAAAATCCATGGGAATATCAAAGTGGTCTGCCCATTTTCTCGCTGTGGTGCCTGCTTGCTGGACGCCTTTGGAAAAGGCCTCCTGAATGAGGGTAATCTGAAAGGGATTCAAACTTCCCGGATGGTAAGCCCACACGGCAAAAGCAAAGGGTAAGCCTGTCATCATCTTCCAACAATCAGAAAGATCATACACATAGGGGAACATATCCTTAATTCTAATGGCTAGGTCACCTATGACTACTCCAGCACTATTCCCTCTGATGTACTGATGGTGATGTTTTACATCTTCAATGAAGGTGATGTCCTTTTTCCAGAAATTCTTAGCTAATATCCTACTTAGAAGATTGCTGGTACGGGAATGGGGGTCCAGGTAGATAGTTTCTACCTGCTCTATGGGGAGTTCAGAAAAGACAAATACTGAATGGACAGGTCCATCTGCTCCTATGCAGTAATGGGGGAGTAACCTTAAGTCTGCGAAATCAAACAGACTCCCTACAGGGATAAGGGAAACATCACACTTCCTTTCTTCCAGGTGCTGGGCACACTTGAAGGGCGGTAAGAGATGAAAGTTGGCTTCATCAGCCATGAATACAGATTCCAGGCCATCCAAAAAAGGACGGGTATTCAAATAAGAGACCAACGTAAAATCAACTTTCATATCTGTAATTGCTTAAACCGGTACCATTAAATGGGTAGCATCATTTAGTTTTTCAGCCACCGCCTGCATTTCATCTGTCAGCTTTAATACTGACAGGCCTGTATTCTTGTGTGGATAGATGCTGGCATCTTCCATGTTTATGCCTGTGAGCTTATGCAGCATAATCCTGATTTGTCTTCCATGAGAACAGATGAGCAGCTTTTGGTCTTGGTGATTACTAATAAGCTGCTTGAAGAAAGGGACGGCTCTAGCCCAGGCTATATTAGGGGTCTCTCCTCCCTCAGCTCCTACGTCCCAGTTTCCTTTTTGCCAACTATCCACTATGGATCTGTAGGCGACTCTATCTTCTTCCCTGGGCTTTTTCCCTTCATAGACACCCCAGTTAAACTCATTAAGGCCTGCGTGATGGAAATGGGGAATATCTTTTTCCAGCCATGGAGACAGGGTTTGGGAGGTTCTTTTTAAGGTGCTGGCATATATCCCATCAAAAGAGATATGCTTATAAAAGGAGAAAAACTTTCTGGCCTGTTCGGCTCCTTCCATGTTTATATTTGAGTCTATCCCACTGCCCTGGACTATTCCATTTTTGTTGTAGTCCGTCATGCCATGCCTTATGAGAAAAATTTCTATCATAGCAGTTAAGCCATTTCCTTTTCCTGAGAGGAGAATACCGTAACTTCATGGTAGAGGGTATCTCTTTCTATCGCTTCAAAACCGGCACTATGAATGAGATCTACTAATTCCTCTGTGCTGAGGGCGGGGTTTTGTTCCTCTGAGCCTGCCATAGAGTAGATCTTGGTGGTGTCATCTATGGTGCCATCCAGGTCATCCACTCCATAAGCTAGCGAGAGCTGGGCAGTTTGTCTGCCTATCATAGGCCAGTAAGCCTTCACGTGGTCAAAGTTATCCAGGTAAATTCTCCCAATAGCATAGTTTCTTAAGTCTTCTATGACAGATACCTCAGGGATATGTGTCATCTCATTATTTTGGTTTCTGAACTTTAGGGGAATGAAGGTTTGGAATCCTCCTGTATAATCCTGTAACTCCCGCAGCTGTCTCATGTGATCTACTCTATGGAAGAAGCTTTCTATATGCCCATACAGCATGGTAGCATTGGTTCTGAGGCCTAGCTCATGGGCTATTTTGTGAAGTTCTATCCATTGATCTCCAGTACATTTTCCACCTGCTATCTGCTTGCGAATCTCAGGATGGAATATTTCAGCTCCCCCGCCTGGAATGGAATCCAGTCCAGCCTCTATGAGCTGCTCTAGTCCTTCTCTGTATGAAACTTTTCCTTTTTTAAATATGTAATGGAATTCTACCGGAGTGAGTGCCTTTATATGAAGACTAGGTCTGTGTTCACGTATTTGCTGAAAGAGATCTATGTAAAAAGGGAGGTCATACTGAGGTAGTACTCCACCTACTATATGCACTTCTGTTACAGGCTGCCCATCATAACTTTTGATGACATTCAGCATCTCTTCTGTATCACTTTCCCATCCGTCTTCCCTTTTCTTGATCTTTCTGGAGTAGGAACAGAAAGTACAGTCGTAGATACATACATTAGTAGGTTCTACGTGAAAGTTCCTGTTGAAATAGGTCCTTTTCCCATGCTTCTGCTGCCTGATGTGATTAGCTAATACCCCAAGGAAGGGTAATTCTGCTCTTTCATATAGGTATTCTGCCTCTGCATCACTGATACGTTCTTGGTAAAGAACTTTTTCAGCTATTTGTTCAGCTTCCCTGGAAAGCCCTTTCTGCAAAAATGATAGGATGTCCATATGTGTTACTTACCCCTGAAGAAAAACTTTCATTTTTTTCAATAACTTCTATAAATACGAATAAGTCAAGTGCTTTGTTAAGCTTTTCTACAACTTTCACTTGAGCTTATGTACCTGAAATATATGATTTTTTCTATCCGAATTTCAATGATTTACGGAATACCTTGTACAGCTGGGGTAGGCTAGGGGATAAATTCAAGTGCGCCTATATCAAAGGGGATCATATGAGCAGAATCAGGAACGCCTCTGAAATCCAGGATAAACCTGTCTGATAGGTCTCTACCGACGTTTATTAGCGGACTTCCTTCTTGTGGGCGGTAGTTTTTCAGGCTTATATCCGTAAAAAGAGGATCCTGGTTTAAAATGCTTTCTGACAAGTAAGGGGTAACGTCTACTTCATTCTCTGGACTATACCTAAGTAAGCAATTGTTGAACTGAAGGTCGTAGGTTTCTGGGCTAAGGAGATCTATGATTACCTCATCTTCCTCAGAGCCGTAGACTGCGCAGTTCGTAAATAGCACCTTCCCCGGACCGATTAGGGCCACATCAAACAGGCCATAATCTGTTAATAAAAATTGGGGTGTTCTCCTTGAGAATCGGAAAAGGTTATAGTTAGCAAAGGTGCAGTTATCAAACTGATAGTTCCCCCCGCCCCAAACAAAAAGGGTATTCTCCTTACAGGTATTCACTATACAATTCTCCATGAGAATAGCAGGAGGCCCACTCACATCTACTGAAAATCCTACCCCCCACACGCCAAAGGCTCCCATATTTCTGATCTCAGAGTGTTGGATGGTAAGCTTAGGGTTGCTGTTTAGGGAAGTAGAGTCCGTACGTATACCGAATTGCCCATTTTTTATGAGGACGTGTTTCAGGACATTGTCTTTGCTAAACTGACTGAACTGAATCCCCCGCCATTGGGCAGGTTGTTCTTCAAAGTCCTCTTCTAGCCGACTTCCCTGAAAAACGATGGGTTTATCTGGCGTTCCTTCTGCTTTCAGGGTTCCATTTACAAACAGCTGGGAGAAGAACACGAAGGTATCTGGAGGGGCTGCATTTTGATTGGCTCTAAATTTATAGGGAGTGAAGAAAATTTGGGTACCGGGTAAGATGGTTAGGGTAACATTTTCCGCCACCACGATAGGCCCATCCATGACTATGGGCTTTTCTGGCGTCAGGGTAGTATCTCTGGTAAAGGCAAAGGAGGAAAGCGGCCCGTTAGCCTGTGCCCTGCTTCTAAATAGATAAGCATCTAGAATCTTAGCTCTCAGTAGCACCCGCTGGGTGTTAGTACCTATCTGAAAAGCTAAAAATTCTTCCGTAAACTCATCCCTAAGCTCGGAATTCAGGTTTACAAATATCAGCAAACTGTCTCCGTCTCTGAGTACCAGGTCATTAATATCATTGGTCAGGCGGCCGTCTATGATGGTGCTGAACTCCGTACTTTCGCCTGCTTCCAGCCAAATTCTATTTATTTCTATGTTCTTCCCAGAATTATTAGTCACCGTTAACCGCTCAGAAGGAGAGAGAAAATTGACAAAAATAGAGTCAAACTTTACGGTATCTGAAGAAAAGTTCAGACTGCCTTCATTTACCGTAACTAGCTCATCTTCACAAGAAAACAAGGCTATGAGACATCCAAGGAACAGAATTTTTGCCAGGTGCTGATAATTCATGGGCATAAACGTACGCTACTCATCTGAAATAAACCAGAGAAATATTTAGTAGGGGTTTCAAGAATTTTTGAGGGAAAAGTTGTAGGCTTGTACTCATGGAAATACTCGCTTGGGTCATATTAGGATTCCTGGGAATACGATGGGGAGTGAGCATGTTAAATGTATTAACTCGTCCTTTACTCCCTCATAAGGATACTTCTATTGACGGATTAGTGTCTATTCTTATCCCCGCCAGAAATGAAGCAGAGAATCTTCCTCTTCTCTTTAAACAACTATCAGGCCTGGATACCCACCCAGTAGAAATCATTTTTCTAAATGATCATTCTGAAGATAATACTGAGATTCTCCTAAGAGAATTTACTAAGGAGCAGACGCACGCCCGTTACCTGCAGGGAAAGCCCTTACCAGAGGGATGGTTGGGAAAGCACTGGGCCTGTCATCAGCTAAGTGAAGAGGCCGGGGGGGAGTACCTCTTATTTCTGGATGCTGATATTGCCTACCTGGACCCTAAGCTGATTCCCTCAGCACAAGCGATGATAGAAAAGTATCAGCTCTCCCTGCTGTCATTATTCCCTGATCAAATCATGCAAAGTAGAGGAGAACGGCTAGTAGTCCCCATCATGCATTATTTGTTGTTGTCTCTTTTGCCGCTCTGGTGGATACTGAGACTTCCCTTTCCCTCTATGGCAGCTGCTAATGGTCAATTCATGTTCTTCGAAGCCAATACTTACCGTGTCCATAAATGGCACGAGCGCGTAAGGACCAATGTAGTGGAGGATATAGCTATCATGCAGGAAGTAAAAAAAGAAGGGCTAAAGGGCTTAACGCTCTTAGGGAATAGCTTGATTGCGTGCAGAATGTACAGGGGTTTAGCAGAAGGGATTGATGGTTTCTCCAAAAATATACTAGCTGGATTTGGAAATTCAGTGATTGGGATACTCGTCTATTTATTCTTGATCATTTTTGGCTGGGGGCTTATCTTCTCCATCTTATCTATGGAGGAAATTGGGCTAGTGCTGGTGTTAATCCTGAGCATTCGGGTGGGCCTAAGTCTTATTTCTCAACAGTCTGTGGTGAACAATTTATTATTTCATCCGGTTCAGATGGGATTACTGGTTTACATCAGCATACGCTCCATCTATAAAAAAAGCACCAAACAAGTCGTATGGAAAGGAAGAAATATAGCTGGAAAATAGGCTTGGTAGTATTGCTACTTTTCCATGGAGTGGGCGTCATAGGCCTGAGCCAGGGAATTTCTCAGAACTTATTTTTACTTCTGACCCCTTTTAACCTGGTACTTTCTACCGTGGTCCTCGCTTATTATCATGAAGAATGGTCTAAGCCTTTCCTATTGACGGCCATGGCTTCTTTTCTCTTGGGGTGGGGCGTAGAGGTGCTAGGAGTACAAACGGGGCGTATTTTTGGTATCTACAGTTATGGAGAAGGCCTTGGATATGGCTTGTTTGGGGTGCCCCTATCCATGGGGATCAACTGGATGTTACTGGTGTACGCGACCAGCATTATGACCAGCAAAATAGCTATGCCTGCTTATTTTCAGGCTGCCTTGGCAGCCGCCCTGATGGTAATGCTGGATGTCATTATAGAGCCGGTAGCCATCAGCCTGGATTTCTGGACCTGGGAAACTGAGCTGATCCCCATACAGAATTACATAGCATGGTTTGTCATCTCATGGTTCATGCTGATGGGATTCTCACGTATTCCTACACCCGTAAGAAACCCCCTGGCAGAAGCCTACTATTTGATTCAACTCGGCTTTTTCGGTATGTTCCATTTCCTATTCGCCTGACATATGAAGAATCTACCCATCCTCTTGATACTTATCTCAGTCCTTGTTACTACAACTCATGCCCAAAACCTGGGAGGAGGTCTTCATATAGGCTTGAATGCCAGTCAGGTAGATGGGGATAATTCTGGTGGCTTCCAGCGTGCAGGCTTGATAGTAGGCGGATTTGTGAGCTACGCCCTGTCAGAGAACTTCGAAATCCAGCCAGAACTCCAATTTGAACAACTTGGAAGCGCTAATGATGGGGGCTTGATCGTAAAGATGAATTACATAAGTCTTCCCCTGATGGCTAATGTCTACGTTCCCATTGAACTTTTTGGGAAGACTCAGGATTTCCAGTTTAATGTAGGGCCAGTGATAGGCCTTCTGCTGAAAGCAGAGGACTTGGGGGGAGAAATTACCTTCCTGGATAATGTAGATTATCGGGCTATGGCTGGAATTACCTTCAGGTCCGGTAATACAGCTGTCAGTATGCGGTATGGCTATTCGCTTACCTCTTTTGCTGGAAGTACGCAGGGATTTCCATTCCTAAGTCCGGGTGCCAGGGGGGTATTCCATAATTATGTCTCTTTTACCTTGAGAATTTACCTATTTAATCCGTCTTAAGCTGTACCTTTTTAAAGAGGCTTCCTAATGCAGTAGTTACTCTGAGGGTGTAAATACCATCTGTTTCCACAGAAAGTGGAAGCTTCCATGAGCTCTCTATCTCAGATTCTATGGCCTTATGCCAAACTTCTCTCCCGTTTACATCATGAAGTCCTATGCTTATGTTCCCTGCTGGATAGCCGCTTAGATGGAGCCATTGCTGTTGGCGTTCCGTGAATACGTGAACGCGCTTACCTGGACTTTCCTCGGCTAAGGAAGAAGGGGGGCGGCTGGGTGGATCCAGGGCACCCCACTGCGCACAGCTACCCACAGAAATAATTATGTGAGATTCTCTGCAAAAAGGCCCTCCATAAACGGGATCTGTTATATCACATACCTCATAGGTAAACCGTACTGTGTCAGCGTCTCCCCCTTCTTCATAAGAAAACCAGCCTGAGCCTGTGTCATAGTAATAACTACCTTCCCCACTGAGTTGGGTTAGCTGAACACTATTGATATCCAGGCTATTATCAGGATCAGAATCATTATCTAAAATAGAAAGGACCAAAGATCCATCATCCAGTACGCAGGTAGAATCTGACTGAGGAACTGGTGGACAGAGATTCTGTAAGGTGAAGTCAGCGGTATCTGATCCTGTGATGGCAGTAAACCAGGTATTGACCATGATGTTATTCCCAACTCCTCCAATCCATGTATTACAGTTACTATCACAACCTGCAAATTCTACCGTCCCTATGGGTGTTTCAGAATTATCATAATACATTCTTGGGGCCAGACCTGCAGGCCGTATGATGGAGCTATTAAATCCATTTTTATGGTTCTCAGGATCCCAAACCGGATAATGGACCACTCCTGCTAAGAACTCTACAAATACTACCCCAGAATCATTCCCTGAAATGAGGTTCCCAAACCCATCTCTCCCATCCCAGGGGATACATATTTCTCCAGAATCATCAGATTTATAGGGGAAGTATACATCTCGGGTACCATAGTCATAAGCCCCATTTCCGGTGAGGTCCAGGTACACATTTAATTCTCCAGGACGGGTAGTATTCACGTAAATGCAATAGTCCTGGGTTTGGATACAGCCATTCATTTTTAAAAAAGTAATGGTACCGGGAGTCCCCGTAGGATAAACAGCCGCGTCCGGGTCATTGAGAAACACTCTATATTCCGGGACAGCTGTACTAACGGAGGTTCTGGATTTTCTGTCTTCTACCAGATCTCCTGTATGGGTGCTGCCGTGATCATTAAAAGAAACGGAATACCCATGGGCCTGTATGCCATTCATGTCCATGGATACTACTACGCTATCAGGTGTCCAGGTGTAAAATTGCATACAGGCTTCATTAGCACCACTATTAGTATTCAAGTGCCACTTATAGCTGAACAGCCTGCCGGAAATAGCTACTGGGCTACCTGGAATAGACTCATCCGCTACCGTCACATCAAAGGGATGCACAAAATACCTGGACTCAGCGGGCGTAGCTGTAACAGGATCATTCACATTAAACCTAATGGCATAGTCTCCTGCCATGGTAGGTGTGTATTTGAGGGCTTTATATCCGCCTGAGCCACTACCTGCTATCTGCGTAGGGCCTACATACGCTTTCACTCCATCATCTGCAATAAAACAACTGTCGCTTGTGCTAGTTCCTACTAAACCAGTTATGACCACGTTTCCTAGGGGATCTAGGATTTGGTAATATAGGGGTTTGGAGGTAGGTTCTCTTCTGGTAAATCCATAAAAGATGCTTTCAGATGAGGGATCATTGATGTTTACATAAATGAGATCATACCATGGCCTTCCATATCCTGGACCCTCTTTGCCATTTCCGTCATTTCCCTGAATGTAGGAGATACATGAAGAAGGAGAACCTTGGGGCATTAGTTCTGCTGTTCCTTCCGCGCGGGAAAGATGTATGCTGTTTAAAATGAGACAGGTGAAAATGAAGCAATGTGCAAAAAGGGGGTTCCTTTTTACCTTCATGCGCTTATACGTTTAATATTCCTTTGTTTGGTAATTGGAAAATGTGAAATTTCGTACTAATTACCATAGCGTTATGGAGGGGCTTCTTACATCCATTTGGGGTACGAGGTGCAGCTGGTAGAAGATAAACGAGCGAGTAATACTTATGAAAAAGGCGGCTATTATAGGTGCAGGAATTGCTGGAATAGCTTCAGCTATCAGGCTTCAAGATAAAGGCTATCAAGTCCAGGTATTTGAACAACAACCCTTCCCTGGCGGAAAGATAGCTGAAATAAGAACAGACGGATTTAGGTTTGACACGGGCCCTTCTCTTTTTACCCTTCCTGAGCTAGTGGTAGAGTTAATGGAGATAGGCGGTAAGACTACCAGTACTTCTTTTTCTTACAGCCCATTAGATATCATCACTAAATATTTTTATCCTGACCAGACTAAAATCATTGCCTTTAGTGATCCTAGCGCCTTTGCAGCTGAAATAGCTTTCAAAACAGATGAAACAGAAGAGAAGGTGCTGCGTCTGCTGAAGAAGAGTGAAGAGCTATATGCCATTACCTCCCATGTCTTTCTGGAAAGGTCCCTCCATAAGCTGAGTACCTACCTCCGAAAAGAAACCCTTGCTTCTATTCTCAAGCTCCATAAGCTAGATGCCTTTAGGACATTAGCTAAGGCAAATGCACAATATTTTAATGATCCAAGGGTAGCGCAGCTGTTTAACAGGTACGCCACCTACAATGGGTCTAACCCTTATTCAGCCCCTGCTACCCTAAATATCATCCCTCACCTGGAACATAATCTAGGCGCTTACTTCCCCATGAAAGGCATGTATGACATTCCTAGCAGGTTGGAAGAAAAAGCCAAAAGCCTGGGTGTAACATTTCACTATGGGCAAGAGGTGGAGGCTATTCTCCTAAAAGGAAAAACGGTTCAAGGGCTGCAGGTAAATGGAGAAAAGATAGACAGTGAGATAGTGGTGTCCAATATGGATATAGTGCCTACCTACAGAAAACTGCTCAGTCAGGTGTCAGCTCCTGAACATACACTTAAGCAGGCCCGTTCAAGCTCAGCACTCATCTTCTACTGGGGGATGAAGAGGGAGTTCAAAGAGCTGGATTTACATAATATCTTCTTCAGCAATGATTATCAGCAAGAATTTCAATCTATTTGGGATGAGAAATCCATCTTTGATGATCCCACCGTATATGTATATGTGAGTAGTAAGATTCGCGGAGAAGATGCCCCGGAGGGACAGGAAAATTGGTTTGTAATGATTAATGTCCCTGCTAATCAGGGCCAAAACTGGGAGGAGCTCATTCCCAAAGCTCGTCAGGCTATCATTACCAAATTAGCAGAAGCTCTGGATGCTCCCATAGAAAAATACATAGGCTGTGAGGAGATCCTGGATCCCATAGGCATAGAAACTAAAACCTCCTCTTACCAGGGAGCCTTATACGGCAATAGCTCCAATAATAAGTTTGCTGCCTTTCTACGCCATCCTAATTTCAGTCAGCGGTTTAAAGGCCTGTATTTCTGTGGGGGGAGTGTCCATCCTGGAGGAGGAATTCCTCTCTGCTTGCTCTCCGCTAAGATAGTAGGAGATTTGGTGCCTGAAGCTTAATAAAATTCTTTCTATTTTTTTATAGGTAAAATTTATAACACTGTTATAGTTTTCTCTTGAGCAGCATTTATTCTATAGCTGCCGTCTTGGGAAAAATGAAGGCGTGTTATGAAGAAATACCTGCTGCTTAGTATTACTTTTTTTCTCCTCTTGCAAGGCTGCCATTGGTTTCCTGACTTTCCCTGGGATGATCCCAAGACCGATCAGGATTTCCTGATTTTTGGAGATGCCTACGGCTTCTGCCTTGGGAACTGCACTAATCTCTACAAAATAGAAGACGGACTTCTCTTTGCAGATGATATAGAGGAAGCTTCTAACATTTACTTACCCCAAATAGACTTTCTTCCCAATCCCATGCCGGAGGAGGCGTTTGAGATAGCCAAGCCTTTAACCTATTCCTTTCCAGAAGAATTATGGGCAGAAAAAGATTCTGTCATAGGGATTCCTGATGCCTATGACCAGGGCACCATAGTCCTGGAAGCCCAGAATGAAGCAGAAACCCGCAGATGGTATATAGATACCAATGAAGGGGCTTTGCCGGATTATTTGGTGGGTTACATAAAAGAAGTTAAAAAAGTATTGACTGCCTTAAGATGTTTTCCGGTTTCCGGGGAGATGGGGAGAATCACAGGACCAGACTTTAGAGAATGTAGCTGTTGTGGAGGCTATTTCCTAGAGATTGGGGAAGAAGTCTTCAGGTTCTACGATGAGCCATACTGCTCAGATCTGGCATTGGATGTAACTGACTATGGCTTTCCGCTAGAGGTATGGGTA
>JBCCLI010000056.1:0-23408 GCA_039026975.1 Bacteroidota bacterium
CTTCAGGGACGAACTGGAGAGAATTCTCGCGAAAGATGCCTTCGATGTAGTTCAGATGGAAACCCTATTTATGATGAACTATCTGGATACTGTCAGAGAAAAAGCGCCTAAGGCAGTAGTGGCGTTACGAGCACATAATGTGGAACATGAGATTTGGGAAAGAAGGGCCAAGAAGGAAAAGAATTTTGTCAAGAAAATTTACCTGGAAGAGACAGCCAAAAGATTGAGAGATTTTGAAAGGGTAGCTATGGGGAAGTCTACCTTTGATTTGGTCATTCCTATCACAGACAGAGACAAAAAGCAGTTTGGAGAATTCACGAAGGAGTATGTTAACCAAATCATGGCTACCGTAGAAAAAAAGGGATCTACGGATCAGAAGTTTCTGGATAAGTTGGCAAAAAACGGAGTAGAAGATTGGGTAATCGATAAATTCAAGAAAGAGGGGCCTGTAGCCTCCATCAAAAGACGAATTAAAAACCAGCTTAAGCTAGCACCCAAGTACCACATTTCACAGGTAGGGATGGGATTTGAAAACCTGGACAAGTATATGGATGCCCCGCGGAACTCTGACGCTAATCTGATCATCTTCATTGGGGCACTTGACTGGACCCCTAACCAGGAGGGCTTAGACTGGTTTTTAAATAAGGTATGGCCCATCCTGGCCAAAAGACATCCCGACCTTAATTTTAGTATAGCAGGTAGGAGAATGCCCAATAGCTACAATAGCAAGCGCAGCAAGCAAATCAAAGTCATAGGGGAAGTGGAAAATGCCTACACTTATATATTGTCAGGAGCTATTATGGTAGTTCCTCTATTATCAGGTAGCGGTATGAGGGTAAAAATAGTAGAGGGGATGGCCTTAGGGAGAGCCATAGTATGTACCAGCGTAGCCATAGAAGGAATCCCTGCTAAAAATGGGGAGCACTGTTTTATTGAAGATAAGCCGAAGAATTTTGCTAATGCCATTACCACCCTCCTAGAAAGGCCTAATATGGTGCAGGTATTCGGAAAAAATGCCCGTGCCCTGGCCAAGAAACACTTTGATAACAAAGAAATTACCAAGGCCCTCCTCAATGAATACCAAAAGCTGGCAGCGGCCAAAAACAAATAAATCTAATGAGAAAAGAAATTCCTGGTTTAACCTTTACAGTAAAAGAACGCTTCCTAAGATACGTCCAAATAGACACCCAAAGTGATCCTCATTCTCCCACTATCCCTTCTACTGAAAAGCAAAAGAACCTTGGCAGACTATTAGTACAGGAGTTACAGGAGCTAGGCGTAACAGATGCTCATTTGGATGAATTTGGGTATGTGTACGCTACTGTGCCTGCCACCAGCCAGAAAGAAGTCCCTGTGATCTGTTTTTGTAGCCATATGGATACGTCTCCAGACAGCAGTGGTGAGGGTGTAAAACCCATTATACATGAGAATTATGATGGGGGAGAGGTAGCCCTCCCAGATGATCCTAGACAGATTCTGCGACCCTCAGAACATCCAGATTTAGCTAATCAAGTAGGAAACCAGCTCATTACAGCTTCCGGTACTACCCTGCTAGGGGCAGATAATAAGTCAGGGGTAGCTGCCATCATGGATGCTGTCCATCACTGGATGCATCACCCAGACCAGGCCCATGGAGAAATTAAGATCCTCTTTACCCCGGATGAAGAAATAGGGAGAGGGGCAGATAAAGTAGACCTACAAAAATTAGGGGCAGCCTTTGGGTATACGGTAGATGGAGAAGCAGCAGGTACGCTGGAAGATGAAACCTTTTCTGCAGATGGCGCTAGTATCCTGATTGAGGGGGTAAGTGCCCATCCAGGCTTTGCGAAGAATAAGCTGGAAAGTGCCATTAAGATAGCAGCTGACATTGTAGCTAGGCTTCCTAGAGGACTTTCTCCTGAAAGGACAGCAGGACAAGAAGGCTTCATTCATCCGGTAGAAATGAAGGGAACAGTGGAAAGTGCCAGAATAGACTTTATTCTCAGAGACTTCCGTAATGAGAAATTAGCTACTTACGCCTCCCTGCTGCAGGAAATCCTAGAGGATGTCCAAGCTGCTTACCCTAACAGCCAGATTCAGCTGCAGATCAAAGAGCAATACAGAAATATGAAATATGTGTTGGATGATTACCCTGAGGTGGTAGCTCACGCACAAGAAGCTATCAGCAGGACAGGACTTCAAGCGCTGAAAAGGAGTATTAGGGGAGGAACTGATGGATCCAGGCTTTCCTACATGGGGTTACCTTGTCCTAATATTTTTGCGGGAGAACATGCCTTCCACTCTAAACTGGAATGGGTATCTGTAGAAGACATGCAAAAGTCAGTAGAAACCATTATTCACTTAGCCAGTATTTGGGAAGAAAAGGCCTAATTACATAGACCTATATCCAGCACTTCTGGTGGTTTGCGCCATATTTCCGGAAACAGCGGTGAGATGGTTTCCTGTACATTCTATGGTCAACACTTGGGCCATCTCATAGTTTTGAACAGATAGGCCTAGTTCATTACCACGGATAATTACCTTAAGTCTAACAGGCACTAATTCTCCAGTAGGAAGACTTTGAAAAGCTTGTGGGGCAGGCTCTATTCGCATTCTTCCTCCTTCTTTTACAAGTATACTCCCATCTGCGCCCATACTTAATCTTGCATGGCGCCCATAGCTTAGTCTGATATCAGCCACATCTCCTCCAGGGAAAACTTCAAAGGTATGTGCATTGACTATTTGGCTTCTGGTGGATACAGCCTGACTGGTGAGATAAATATTCTGATAGACCGGCTCAAACTGCTGCGCATAAATTCTGCTGCTACCTGCTAGGCCTAATACAAAAGCAAAAAATAAGAGAAGAGATGTTGTTTTCATTGCAAGAAGTTATTTGAACACACTCCTAATAAACGGAGATTAACCGTCTAGATTTGGTGGATAAGGCTAAGTGGTTCAAATTCCCGAACGATCGGGGATTTAGAATGATTCGTTAGTAGAAACGGTCAGCAGTGGATATTTTGAGACGTAAGAGGCTGAAAAATAGACTTTTAAATAGTCGTTCAATATTTCTAAAAACTGAACTTATTTTCAATCTATTTATTCATACAGCCATTAATGCACTTCAGCATATGCAGGTAACCGTTTAGACGAGAAAAATAAGGAGAGGTAACAGGGGGAATAAAAATTAGCTAATGATCATGTGTAAATAGTCTCTCCCCTAGCGGTGAGATGACTCGACTGCGATTGCTTAAAATGGTTTCCTAAGGCAAAACCTAAAGCAGTATGTTAGCCTGAGTTACTTTGCTTAATCTGCTAACGGTTCTTTTCGGTCGAAGCATTCAGTCTCAAGTGGAGAACCCTTTTGATAAAACTAGGGTATGAAGAAAAGAGAGTAAGAAAAACCAGTGGATCAAGGGTTGCTTTCGTACGTAGAAAAACAAAGCATATAATAAGGCTACATAAACCTCTCCCTGGAAACGAACTAAAACGATATCAAATTAAGTACTTAGTAGCTGAACTTAAGAAGGAGGGACATATATCATGAAAAATATTCTGAAGTATAAAGAGTTTATAGGGTCTGTGAACTTCATGGAAGAAGATCAGGCATTCTATGGAAGAATTGAATCCACACCTGACTTAGTAACCTTAGAGGGTAGCTCTGTTGAAGGATTAACTAATTCATTCCATGAAGCTGTAGATGACTATCTTGAATTATGTCAGGAAGCGGGAAAAGATCCTTACAAATCTTTTAAAGGTTCTTTTAATGTGAGAATCAATCCTGCTTTTCATCGAAAAGCATTTGAAAAGGCAAAACTAAATGGGCAAACGCTAAATCAGTTCATTCAAAAGGCCATAAAACATGCGGTTGAAGACTAAGCTATACCTCTCTATAGTATTTGTTCTTACCTCACTTTTTTCTTGTACCATTTCTAGTAAAGAGGAGAATTCAATGTCAGAGAAATCTAATACGGAAAAAAGGTTAAGAAACTACCTAGATTCTCTACATAATGATACAGCCTTCCTAATTGACACAATTCCTGAAAGAACGGATCCAGCTTTTCTTGATTTGAGTGTAGAACAGCTTTTTATTGATACTAGTAGGAACTCTAGCTTCTTTCAAGCCCTTATAGACTGGCAGCCAGACGAGCATAGAATATCTGCCGTGAAGGATATACTGGATACCATAACCCAGACTTTTCGCCCTACCCTACTTTTTACAACAGATATCCCAAGAACATTTATAACTATTAAAAAGCTTAATGGTGAATACATCTTGTATGATAGATGTGATGGGATAGAACCCATACATGAAATTAGTGATTCAGCTATCATCATTCACGGAACCCAAGAATCTGATGCTTATGCCATTATTCAGGTAGCGGAGAATGACTCACAAAAGCTCACCCTAAGCCTTCAGGGATACCCAGGAGTGTATCCTACCCCTATTCCCTTCTCCATAGAAAAAACAGAAGAGGATTACGTCTATAAAATTCATGGCCCTCATTACTCTTCCCTAGTTATCCCAATTGAATATATCTCCGAGTTTGACCTCTTAGTAAACTATTCTCCTAGGGAAAAAAGGCTGGAGTTTCAGGGGTTTGATAAAAATTAGTGATGATTTCCATGCCTCTTTATCAACTTTTATCGTAGTTAAATAGGACACACCTGCATACCACTAATTTATCTGTCATGAAAGCAACATATATAGCTGTACTATTCACCTTTCTTTTATCCTTAATTTCTCACTCAACACAGGCCCAAGACATGAACAATGAGTCTCTGGAGGAAATTCTCTATGGGGTGAGTGATACTCTTGCAGGTGAAAAAGGTGCATGGGAGTTTGTGGTAGAAGAATTACCTATGTTCTGCCTGACGGATGAAACGCATAATAGAATGCGAATCATCTCCCCCATAGCAGAAATGAAGGACATAACTGATAAACAGCTGCAAGAGGCCATGGAAGCCAATTTCCATTCTGCCCTGGATGTAAAATATGCTATTTCAGGAGACGTCATGTGGGTAGCTTATATTCATCCCCTCAAGGAATTACAAAAAGATCAGGTCATCAGTGCCATCTCCCAGGTGTACTATGGCCACCTAACTTTTGGGACTACCTATACCAGTTCTGACTTGGCCTTTCCCAGGATTGGGGAGCAACCCATAGAAGAGGCGCCAGAAAAACCCCTCAAGAAAAAGGATACGGGAAGGAAGTTAAGAATTTAGGCTCAACTAATAATAATCGAAAATAATAGCTTGTAGCTTTTTCTCCTTAATGATAACCTCTTCTAACAGCTTCAACTGGTTCATGGCACGGGCTAAATTATGCCCCTCATACTGCGTTTTATAGTATACGTCTCCTGCCAGAAAATCAGTGAGAAAACGAGTGGCCGTTATTAAGATCATCTGCTTGCCACCATGAAGCAGATAGGCTATCTCTCTTTCTGTTAGGAAAGCAGATGCTTCTTCCAAATACCCCTTGCAAAGCGCCTCAAAAATAGGCTTTCTGATCAGGACTTTTTCTAATTCCTGGCTGTTCTCATCTACCGGACTACAGAATGTCCTCACCATATCTCCAAAATCATGTATGACGTATCCGGGCATAACCGTATCCAGGTCTATCATACACAGTCCCTGGTGGGTAGTAGTATCCAACAGCACATTATTGACCTTGGTATCATTATGAGTTACCCGGATAGGAAGAAATATCTCCTCCTGAAAGACCGGGTCTTGTTGGATGAAGGCTCGGTAGGACTTCAGCTGAAAAATGGCCTGTTTAGCCATTTTTTCCCGTGCTGGAGAGGCATTTCTGAGGGCCTGTTGAAATTGGGCATATCGCTTGGGGAGATGGTGGAAGTCAGGAAGGGTGGTATGGAGACGCTCCACAGGGAGATCACTCAACATAGCCTGAAAACGAGCAACTGTACGTGCTACTTCATAGGCCTGTGTGCTATTCTCAATAATTTGAAGTTCATAGGAATGTTGAATATAAGGAAACATTCTCCAGTAGGCTCCCTGATATGCTAATAATGTCCCCCCATTTCTTAATAGCCTAAGGGGGGCCAGGTAATTTCGCCAGAAATCCGACACATTGCTTTTTACTAATTTATCTTTCAGGTGCTGAGCTACCGCTTTAATATTTTCTGCTACCTTTTCAGGCTGGGTAAAAACGGAATGATTGAACTTTTGGAGTACATACTGAGACTCTGTAGTGATAACCTTATAGGTGTCATGGATGTGCCCACTCCCTAGCGGTAAGATATTCTGTATGGAGCCAGATATGCGGAATTTTGTGGCAATGGGGACTAGATTCTCAGCAGCCATTAGCCCCAAAGGTTAGGAGGATAAACCCCTTTATCTATCAACTGCTGAACCTTAGTGTTCGCTATCTCTTTATCTTCCTTATAGGTTACTCCAAACCACTTTTCCTTACTGGCTAATACTTCCACACTTCCTCTCCCTTCTTCTACTAATCGGTTTACTACAGTGGGGATGTAGAACTCAGCTGTTAGTTCTCCTTTATTTTTGTGAATGAATTCTTCAAAATACGCTTGGTATAACTGAAACACTCCCGGAGCAAAACCCAGCATATTCATAGATACTATGGTCTCTGCTGGTAAAGCTGTCCACACATCTTCACTTTCTTTATAGACAATTTTTCCTGTTTTTCGCTGAATATGAGTACGTTCTGTTACGCCTTCTAGTAATCTTTCATCAGAAATCTCACATACTCCCCTTGACACATACCCAAAATCAGAAAGGGTATTGGCTAGTTGATAGCCTACCATACAGTGGGTAGTATCATGTTCTGTCAAGGGAGAAAGGAAGTCTGCTAGCATCTGAAAGGAAGAACTCCCATAAAAATCATCAGCATTTATTACTGCGAAGGGTTCCCTAATAGCTGAAGCTGCCACTAAAACCGCATGTCCTGTTCCCCATGGTTTTACCCGTTCTGGTGGCGCACTTATACCAGCAGGCAAGTTATCCAGCTCTTGAAAAACGTATTCTACCGGGATATTAGCAGAAAATTTATTGCCAAATACTTCTTTAAAGGTATCCTCTATGTCCTTGCGGATCACGAATACAACCTTCCCAAAGCCAGCTTTAATGGCATCATAAATGGAATAATCAATAATGGCTTCTCCGGATGGTCCAATGGAATCTACTTGTTTAAGGCTACCGTAGCGGCTTCCCATTCCCGCCGCAAGTACAAGCAGTGTAGGTTTCATAAGATGATGGAATTCTTTAATGGCGGGAAATTAACATAAAACAGCGCATGACAAAATCCGATTTTCCCAAATTAGTAAATCTTTGTCTGAGCACAGTAGTAGCGTGCAGTCTAATGGACAAAGAGGGTTAATCTTTCTGGATTGCCATGCGCTTAAACCAAACCTACATGTAACTTATACTCTAAGATATTGAATATTTGTAATAAAATCGAGTTTTCGTAACAAAATTTTCATGATTAGCTGAAATTTATCCATATCTTGAAGATAAAGGGCTTATTTTTAGCTCCTGAACACGGTTTCAACCACACTTGCTATGAACCTCGCAACCATCGATTGGGTCCTGATAGGGGCCTTTTTCCTCATTTCTCTCATCATTGGTATTGTTGTTTCTAAAAGAGCCGGAAGTAGTGCCTCGGAATTTTTCCTCTCAGGGAGAAATATGCCCTGGTGGCTACTGGGTATCTCTATGGTGGCTACCACCTTCTCAGCAGATACCCCTAATCTTGTTACCGAAATAGTAAGACAGGATGGTGTATCAGGTAACTGGGTGTGGTGGTGTTTCCTTCTTACTGGCATGCTAACCGTCTTTGTATACGCTAAGTTATGGAGAAGATCAGGTGTACTGACAGACCTGGAATTTTACGAGTTGAGATACAGTGGAAAGCCCGCTGCTTTCCTTAGGGGATTCCGAGCAGTGTATCTGGGATTCTTTTTTAATATTATGATTATGGCTACCGTTTCTCTGGCAGCCATCAAAATAGGGGAGGTCATGTTAGGCCTAGAACCACTAGAAACCCTCTTTATTGCCTCCATTGTTACGGTATTTTACAGCTCTCTAGGAGGGTTACGAGGAGTATTAATTACTGACTTCTTCCAGTTCTTTATCGCTATGATAGGCGCTATTTGGGCTGCCAATGTAGCCTTAAATCTTCCTGAGGTAGGCGGTCTCTCTAATCTTCTCTCTCATGAACTGGTAGCTGATAAGTTAAGCCTGATTCCAGACTTCAGCAGTATGTCATTTAAGGACTTACTGCCTTTATTCATTCTTCCATTAGCAGTACAGTGGTGGAGCGTTTGGTATCCGGGCGCAGAACCGGGAGGAGGAGGGTATATAGCCCAGAGAATGCTGTCAGCTAAGAATGAAACCCATGCTACAGGGGCTACTTTACTTTTTAATGTAGCTCATTATGCGCTAAGGCCCTGGCCGTGGATTATCATAGCGCTTTGTTCCCTGGTTGTATTTCCTACTACTGATGATATTATGATGGCATTTCCCAATGTATCAGAGTCCCTTAAAGGAGATGATTTAGGATATCCCGCCATGCTCACCTTTCTACCTGCAGGTCTATTAGGATTAGTATTAGCCTCTCTAATAGCAGCTTTTATGTCTACCATTTCTACCCATCTCAATTGGGGGTCCTCCTATCTAGTATATGATTTCTATAAGCGCTTTGTTAACACAGAGGCGTCAGAAAAGGAGCTAGTAACAGTAGGGAGAATTTCTACTATTCTCCTAATGCTTCTATCTGCTATCCTAGCCCTTTATTTAAGGAATGCATATCAGGCTTTTCAAATTCTCCTACAAATAGGAGCTGGGACCGGCTTAATATTTATTCTTCGCTGGTTCTGGTGGCGGATTAATGCCTACAGTGAAATAGCTGCTATGGCTATTTCTTTTATCCTGGCACTTTATTTCCAGATCATACATGAGGAGATTGGATTCAGCCCTATTGAAGACGAGTATCAACTTATTTATGGGGTAATTATTACTACTATCGGGTGGGTAGCGGTCACCTACTTGACACCTTCCACTGATAGAAAGACCTTACTAAGCTTCTATCAGCTAATCCAGCCTGGAGGAGGTGGATGGGATACCGTCATCCAACAGGCGGAGGCAGAAGGAGAGACTTTTACCCCCAATCCTAATAGGGCTAAGTTACCCCTGGAGATCCTATGTATGGTCATAGGTTCTCTAACGGTATACTCTGCCTTATTTGCTACGGGATTCTGGATATATGGAAAGACTACTTTAGCACTTATATTAACCGTGGTAGCTGCTGGAGGTACCTTATTTCTGTTCAGGACATGGGGAAAATTACAGGGAAGTTCTTCTTGAGCATGTATGCTGACGTTTAATTTCTTAATGAGCCAAAAAGATATTAGCCTTAGGGTAGTTGTAGCTTACCTACATCCACCCATATAAGCACTACTAAATTTCGCCCTAGCCTAGAGGTGCCTATGAAGCCATTGATAACCACACTCATACTTGTATTTATCACCTTTCCCATTGTAGGAAGATGTCAGTACCAAGTTCAGGGGACTGTAACTATCCATATCCAGGGGAAGAAAAAACTACTGGGAAGAGATACTGAATATGGAGCCTTCCAATCTAAGGTGGGAAGTACCCTTGATAGTCCCCTCCTAGAGGCTGATAATAATATGATCATCAGCCTACACCCACTAGACTTCACGCCTACTATTTCTCCTACTCAAAATGCATTTATCACCCAAGTGAACCAACGATTCATTCCCCAAGTCCTCCCTGTTATGGTAGGTTCTGTGGTATATTTCCTAAATGAAGATAATGAGTATCATAATGTATATAGCAGAACACCCAAGTCTTCTTTTAATATAGGGAGAAGGTCGCCAGGTAATACTTACCCACAAAAAATCAGAAAGCCCGGTCTCATTACCATATCTTGTGATATTCATGCTCACATGAATGCTGTTATTCTTAGCTTGGAGACACCCTACTTTTCCCGGGTACAAACTGATGGTACATTTAAGGTAGAAGGGCTTCCCTCCGGAAGGTATAGGGCAGAGCTATTCCATAAAAAGTATGGAACACAGATAAAAGAAATTACTATCGACCAGGAAAATATAATATTAACCTATGAACTTCATGAAAAGTCATGATGAGACTCTTCTCCATATTATTTAGCTTTCATCTAGCCTTTCTTAGTCTTTGCCAGGCTCAGTCTGTGTTTGAGTTTCAGGGTGCTGTGGATTTTGAGCTAAGTATGGCAGGAGAAAACTCTGAGTATTACTGGAATGGTATCAGTAAGTATCATACTGACCTAAGATTTGGTCTCCAGACAGCAGACCTCCTGGGAAGGTGGAATATCTCTGATAGGTGGTCCCTTCAGAGCAGAGCCATAGTTACCAGAAAAAGAGGAGAGGCATTTGAAGATGTCAATCTGGCCCAGCTTTCCCTCAACTGGGAATCTCCTTCCGAACGAACTCACCTTTCCCTGGGAAGATTCCTGACTCCTTTTGGCTCATTCTATCAGCGGCTGTTAACGGCTGACAGGGATTTTATAGAGGCGCCCCTTTTTTACATGCATTACATCAGGGTATCTGAACAGGTAGGCTACTCTACTACTTACCTTAGCAGACCCGCTATCAGCGTAGAAGGAAGTCCAGACTGGGGCCTAGTTTCTGCCTATAGATTTGGGTATACCAATGGGGTGAAAGCCAGGTTCGAGTTTCCTGAGCCTTCTATCTCCTGGGAGATAGCCCTTATCCAAGCAAGTCCTTCTTTTCAGGGTAATGTCAGTAGTCCTGTTTATCCCGGTATATCCACTCGCGCTACCTTCCAACCTACCTATTTCTGGAAGCAAGGCATATCTTTCAGCCACGCAGGCTTCCTGCAAGAAGGGGATATTGACATTAGTAATAGCACCATGAGATCCTCCTCCCAAACTATGCTGGGGATGGACTATGAAGTAGGGTTCTCATTCTGGGAATTCTCAGGAGAACTTATAGGCGTAAGATATAGCGTTCCCCTTTTTGATGTGGATAACCAGCGTATTCAGCCTAATTCTGACCTAGTCAATTTATCCCTATTGGCAGGGAATCTGGATGTAAAGTATGAGCCGCCATTCCTAACGGGCGCCTATGTAGCCTACCGATTTGATTTTATTACCTACAGTCAAGAGACCTTTGAGGGGTTTACAGAACAAAGATGGGCCCTCCCCACGGAGAGGCATTCCCTAGCCCTGGGATATAACCTGGGGGAACATATCCTGTTCAAGAGTGTTTTCTCTCTTCAATCATTTAGGGACACTGATCAGAACTTTGAGCTAGATACATGGAGAAATACCGTAACTTTCTACTTTTAATCATACATGCGGTATCTTTCTCTTATATGGGCGTTCTTATTAACAGGGTTCTTTTTCCCATGTTCGAGCTATGGACAGCTGGAAGCACTAACCCCAACTGCCCTACTAGAGAAAGCTACCCAGCACGAAAGAACAGGCCAATTAGATTCAAGTGTCTTCCTACTACAAAGGGTCATCACTCAATTACCCGCAAATGCTACATCTGAACTAGGCCATACTCATTTTAGGCTGGCAGATGTGTATATCAAAAAAGGACAGCCAGAGCTAGCTGCTCCCCACCTGGATTCAGCCTATATACATGCGAGAACCGAATCTAACCACGTACTCCAACTCAATATTCTTTCTGATTTAGCCCTACTTCATAATCAGAAGGGAGAATTTCAGGAAGCGTTAACTGCCTTACATATCTCCTATGACCTAGCCTTAGCCGAGCAGGATAGCGCCACGCTTATCTCCACTGTCAATCAGCTCGCTACTATCTACTTCCCCTTAGGGAAATTAGACTCTGCAGAGCTGTACTTTGAAAAGCTGTTAGCCTTAAAAGAAGGGGAAAACCAAAGGATGGAGGTCATTAGCGACCTAAATCAGTTCGGGAATATGTTTGTGAGCAAAGGAGAATACGACAAAGCCCAAACCTATTTTTTTGATGCCCTGGCTATGGCGGAGAAACTAAATGACACCCTATTGATGGTGGGAGTATTATCAGATATAGGGCAGGTATTTATACGTCAGCAAAGTTGGGAGAATGCCAATAACTTCGTAGAGAAAGCGCTTAGTATTTCTCAACAGAAGGGCTTAGATAGATGGGAAGCTATAAACCTCAAACATCTTGGCCTGATAGAACGAGAGAATAATCACAAGACATCCTCACTTTCCCACTTCCAGGAATCCCTAGAAATTCAAACCCAAAAGCTAGGCAATCAGATAGAAATCGCTCAACTGCAGTTATTTATAGCCGGACTACTAGAAGAAACGGCTGATCATCCTCAGGCCCTCTCCTACCTGAATCAGGCCCTTATTTATAAAAAGCAGCAGGAAGATATTCTAGGCATCATGGATATTGAGCTGGAGATATCCAGCATTTACCTTAAACAGGAGAGAACCCAGGAGGCACTCTCCATGCTAAAATCCATTGAAAAACGGGAAAGGAGCGTAAACAGCATCAGGATAAGAGAAAGAGTCTCTTTTTATTTATCAAAGGCGTACGAGCGGAAAGGGAACTACCCGAAAGCATTAGCCTACCACCAGGCCTATAGCAGCTTTAAAGATTCCCTGTTTAATGACCAGAATAATACCATTATTAATGAACTAGCTTCTAAGTATGATGCTGCCAGAAGGGAGAAAGAGAATGCAGAGCTAGAAGCAAATCTCATAGAACAGCAGCTGAGGATTCAGGATAAAGAACGCATCATTTCTCAAAAGACGCAGCAAAACTACCTCCTCATAGGAAGTATTGTACTGGCTATTCTAGGGATTATACTGATTCTGTATCTCAACCGGAAGAGACAGGAACTAGACAAGCAGAAGCTGATAACCCTGGAAAAAGAAAAAGAAGCTTCCAGTCTACGAGCACGGATTTCTGGCGAAGAGAGAGAACGGAAAAGAATAGCCCAGGAACTGCATGATGGCTTGGGTTCCCTCCTGGCAGCTATAAAAATGCAGTTCTCTGCTGTCCAAAAAACCATTCCTGATCTTGATAGCTCAGCAAGATACGTACAGGCCAGTCAGCTCCTAGATGAAGCATGTGAGGAGGTACGAGAGGTCAGCCATAATCTTATGCCGGGAACCCTCATACAGTCTGGCCTTAAAAAATCTTTGGAAGAGCGTATCCATATACTCAGCCAAAGCCATCAACTAGAGATAACCTTTATTTCTCACGGACTAGATGCGTCCTTAGCAGAAGCTACTACTGTATCTATCTATCGGATCATTCAGGAGCTACTCAGTAATATTATTAAACACGCTAAAGCCTCAGAGGCCCTGGTACAAGTAAATAGGGAAGACCACCAACTTCTCATTACAGTAGAAGATAATGGAGAGGGCTTTGAGCAGTCAGATTCGCACAATAAGCAAGGCATAGGCCTGCGGAATATTCAATCCAGACTAGACTATTTAGGAGGGGCTATGTCTATTGATTCTCAAAAAAAGGAAGGTACTTCTATCCATATAGAAATCCCTTTGAATCCTATGTAAATGGCAGATATGATCAAAATACTCATTGTAGATGACCATCAGGTATTGGCTGATGGGATCAAAGCCTTAATTTCTGAAGAACCTGACTTTCATGTGGTTCAGCATACTAGCTCAGGTAAGGAGACCCTTTCTTTCCTGGATGAGAAACCTCTTATAGACCTGGTGCTACTGGATATCAGCCTTCCAGATATAAGTGGGATAGATCTCTGTAAGCTAATGATAGAGAAGTACGGCTTGGAACACATTCTGGCATTAACCATGCACCATGAATCTGAGATCATTTCCAAAATGATTAAGTCCGGCGCCAAGGGATATTTACTGAAGAATACCAGCAGAGAAGAACTGATTACAGCTATTCACAAAATCCATCAAGGAGAAACCTATCTGAGTCAGCCTGTAACAGAAAGACTCTTGCACGGTATGCAAAACAAGCCTTCCCCAACCAGAAACCATATCCAGAAAATTACTCGCAGAGAAAAAGAAATTCTCAAGCTGATCATAGATGAACTCACTACAGAAGAAATAGCCGAAAAACTGTTTATCAGCCCTACCACCGTTATTTCTCACAGGAAAAGCCTCCTTAGAAAGGTCAATGCCAAGAATACAGCTGGTCTTGTCAGAGCTGCTTATGAGTACAATTTGTTAGACTAAAAAAGCCAGACAGTCCCCTGCCTGGCTCGCACACTAAATACGTTGACCCTTAGTCAAGAATCATCAACTTTTTCAGACCAATCACCTGATTCTCCTCTGTTAACCTTATCAAATAGATACCAGGTGCCAGTGATCCTCTTTCAAAATGAAGTAGTCTATTGTTTACGGTTTCTCTTCTTATGACCTGCCCATTAGTAGTGATTACCTCAAGGGCTAGCCCGTTCAGCACATCCTGAGAACGGATTTCTATGGTAGCTGACTGCACTACTGGATTAGGATAGATGCTGAATGAATTGCTTTGCGTAAGGTCCTCAAATAAGCTGGTAGAAATACTCCAGGCTGAGATCCCATTTTCATCACCATTGCCTATGTAGGTGTAAGGCCCCTCTCCATCCAGGAAATCTCCGGCTCCCCAAATTCCTTTTTCTACGGCTACACTCTCTCTTCCATTACCTGCACTCCCCCACTGGACAAAGTCCACCATGGCTTCAGCGCTTCCAAAGCTTCCAGAGGCCAGGTACAGCCCCAGATCCGCTGCAGCATCCGTTAGGGGCCATCCGTCAAAGGCTACAGTGTCTCCAGCTTCAAGGGTAAAAGAACCTGACAGTAGATTGACAGAAGTAGCCAGATCACTTGTGTAGCTGAATTCAGAGCACAACCTCCAGGCAGAAATATCTATGGCAGTCCCACCAAAGTTTTTCAGGTATATTTTATCTGTTGAGGGATCTACTTTCAGTAACCTTACATTAGCCTCTGTTACCACATCCAGGCGAGTAATATTGACAGCCCAGGCTACCCCTTCTGTACTCACACTTGCATCTGAACTCAACACTCTATGATACAGCACGACACTATCCCCGTTAGCTACTCCAGCACTTTCCAGTAACTGACTGATGGTCTCCTGAGAAGCTGCGAAGGATGGCTCTAGCCCTACCTTTTGCTGAAATAAGAGAGAATCAAAGGTTTCAGTAGCTGATAACTGCCAAGTGTATACTACCAAATCACCATCAGGATCTTCTGATACTTCCCAGCTCACCTCAAAGGGATTATTATTAAAAGCATCTATGGTAACGTCTGCGCCATTGGCTGGTGAGATGAGTTTGGAGGCAGCTGGGAAGAGGTTATCTTCTCTCAGGATTTGTCCCCTAAGTTCTCCGGAAGGGCTAAACTTAGAGTGGATATTTACATATAACTCTCCATCTTTCAGTGCAGATTCCTGGGTAGAATCCAACTCAAATGCATTTTCCATAGCCATATAATCTCCCCCCCTCAAGTCATTATCCAATGTCTGATTTAAGAGAATAGAGATTCCGCCATTCTGAGCAGCATTTCCTACATGAATGTGAGAACCTCCGGCTATTTCCACATCATAATCCCCCAGTAGATCTGCAAAGGAACCTGTTGCAGTCAAGGTATTAGCAGACAGCTCAAATAGCATATTGCCACTTCCCGTACTGATCACTGGCTCTAGCTCGTTAGCACCTGCCAGAGTAGTCCCGAAGTAAGCTTGTGCTCTTGGGAGAATCTGTCCTCTTAATTCCCCAGGTACATGATTCAAACTGTGTACGTTCACATATAACTGTCTGCTGAAGAGCGCAGCAACTGTTTGTGAATCAATTTCAAAGCTGTTATCAGCCGGATAGAATACGCCACTTGTCTGTGCGCTATCAGCTACAGATACTATGGGGACTACAATTCCCCCATTAGTACCGGCAATGCCCAAATGGATATGCGCACCTCCTGCTAAATCAGTGTTAAGAGCAGAGCTGAGATTGTTGAAACTACCACTTACCGTAATCTGTCCATTACCTACATAATTGACGAGCACCCTTCCGTCTGCTGTGGTATTTACAGGGCTTACTTCTTGGGAACCTGCCAGATTAGCTCTGAAACTCGCTCTTGAAAGCGGGAGAATCTGTCCTCTTAGTTCGCCGGAGCGGTAGGCTTCAGAATGGATATTGATGTAAAAACGTTCACGCTGAAGGTAGGTAAGCTGTTCGGATGTTAGGGTGAAGGTATTACTGTCAGCAGCTACGATAGCCCCCTGCTGATCTTCATCTGCAGTAAGCACAAGTGGAAATACTATGGGTCCGTTTCTACCCGCTATATTATCATGAATATGAGCACCACCTGCCAGATCTACAGAAATCACATCAGATAAATCATCAAAGGATCCACTGACCGTTAGCTGGTCACCACTAAGTTCAAAGATCAGCGTACCAAAAGCCTTACTTATAATAGCTGGCACCTCATTACTACCAGCCAAATTAGCTAAGTAAGCACTTTCATATGTAGGTACGATCTGGCCACGTATTTCTCCTGGAGGAAAGGCCAGGGAGTGAATGTTCACATAGAACCCACGGCTTTTCAGAGTAGTTACTTCTTCTGCTGTCAGAGTAAACGTATTTTCCTCTGCTAGAAAGCTTCCTCCCATAGAGTCCGCATCTACCGTTATATCCAGCAAAAAAGCGATTCCTCCATTTTGACCGGCTAAGCCTGTATGGATGTGCGCCCCTCCTGCTAGGTCAAAGTTGATAAGTCCGGCAAGATCATCAAAAGATCCAGAAACGGTGAGCGTACTCCCGTCTAAAACAGCTGTAACTTGTCCATAGGCAGCAGTAGTAACAGGTAGCACTTCCTGAGATCCGGTAAGTCTGGCTACATACGTAATGGGTTCATTGGGTTGGGCTGCTTCATTAGGTTCTCCAAAGGTAGGGGTAGGCTGTTCTACCCAGTCGGCGGCACTTCTCCCACTTCCGTCATACTCTATGGAACTACCGCTACTTACTGCAGACACAAATTCTCCTGCCGTCCAAATGCCAGCAGTTACCGCTACACTCTCTCTTCCTATTCCTGCTCCCCCCCACTGAACAAAGTCTTCAATAGCTGACGAAGACCCAAAGGAAGGGCTTTCATATAGGCCTAAATCTGCAGACTGATCTTGCAGGCTAAATCCCTCAATGACCAAGGTTTCTCCTGGTCCAATGTTTAGGTTACCCGTAAGAGTAAGTCCTGGATCATTTAGCTGGATGTAATCAAAACGAGAGCATAGCCACCAATCAGAAATATCGCTGGCCACTGGACCGAAATTAATCAGCTCGATCTTATCAGATCCGCTGAACTGTACCTCATTGAGCCTTACCTGCGCCTGTAGGGACATCCCCAGGGAAAATAGGATCGCCATCAAGAGGGCATGGTAATGAGTTTTTGTAGACATGATGAATAGATTTATGATTTTTAGGTTTGGGCTACCGGGTTGAAAGCGGTAGTAGGATCATGTATCAAAATTCATCTTTATCTATCCCTCATACATCCCCCTAATAGGGGAAGTTGAAAAACCCTCATTTTTGAGGAGAAAAGTGTGGTTAAGGAAAAACACTATGGCATTCCTTTTACTGTCATTCGGAAAAATGCCTCGGCGCTAATTAAAAGAGAATAATCCCTACCAAGGAGTATTCTCCACTTTATCAGTGTTTACCCGCCAGTACGCATTTCTGTCGATCACATTAATAACCCCATCTAGGTTGAAATCTGCTTGACTAGTTCCATATAGGGTTGAAGTTCCATTTTCCAGCCGCCAGTGCTGATTCTGATCCGTTTCATCTATGCTTCCATCTCCATTGGCATCACCTGCTATGAGAAGACGGATATCTCCCCCCATTTTTCCTGCATCTTCCCCACCAAAAACAGCTGTCTCTAATAAGCTAAAGTCCAACGTAGCAGTATCCATTAAAGAGATGGGCTTCTCAGTTGTAAGGGAAAGGTGGTTCCAATGACTCACAGTCACATAGGCGCTATCTACGTTTAGCCCTATGGTAAATAAGTTATCTCCCTCGGCTGTAATTAGGTCTCCGTCTCTCTGTAGGAGCATAGCTTCTGAGGCATGAATGATGGAAGGATCTACCTTATCCCGTACTTCTACGCTAATCCAGTCTACGATCGCATCTAATCCTTCTTTTCCCAGTAATTCAGGATTGATTATTTCTCCTAATCCATAGGGATCTTCCATAGGGAGCAGACGCTTCTGCCTCAGACTATCAGACATGAAGCCTATAGTTTCATCGTAAGGGCCTTCCAGAAAAAGGCGGATGGAAAGTGATTTGGTAAGACCTCCTGCACACGTACAACCATCTTCCATAATGATATCATTCACAGTGGTAGGATCTCCATCATCACAGGCAGTTCCTATCTCTTGCTTATTTCTGATGCTGTCATCAGTATCATCACAGTCTTCTGCGGCACAAACGCCATCATTATCTTCATCTATATAGGTCCCTAAGCATTTACAGTCCACATTAAATACATCATTGATGGTACAAGAATCCCCATCATCACAGGTGGCTCCTGAAACAGGATTAATCATCTGGCAGCCAGGATCATTACAGTCAATCAGTCCATCTCCATCATTGTCAATCCCATCAATACATTTCTTCAGGGTATTCTCTACTAATATTTCTTCCGGTTTAGGGGGAGCCAGGTTATCTGGTACAGTGGTGTAAGGCTTAATGGTGATGGTTCCTTCTCCGGTAAATCCCTCTCCCAAATCTTCGGCGGTATATACGCCTGCTGGCATTTGATTTCCGGCTATGAAGAGATTCTTAAAGATGTGATTTTGTCCATTGATGTCGAAGGTACCGCTAGTATAGATAAAGCCCCCACCCTCAGAGATGTCAAAGCCGAATGCTAGTGTACCCCCGTTGAGATTCAGGTCCCCATTCCAGGTACCTGAAGAAAAGGTGATATTAGGCGTGCCAATATTGACTGGACCATTTCCTGTAAGCTCTCCTTCAAAGAGAATAGTTCCAGCATTTCCGATCCCAATTCCGTTCTTTTCTACTTGTACTTCTCCTTTCCAGGTATAGGCTACCGCACCATTTCCGAAAGCCATTCCTCCTCCATCAAAAATAGTTTTGGGGATCTCAAAAGTACCGTTTGCTGGTGTTTTGAGTAGAAGGCTTCCACCGTCTACTACTTTTAGATATTCTCCCGGAAAAACGGCAGAGGAAGAAGTTGGGGTCCTGAGTACATCCCCTCCCTTAGATCTGTCTACGCGATATTTTTTCCCCGCACTAGCTGCCAGACTATCTTCCCACACATCCGCTCTCCCCCAGGAAGATCCAAAAGGACTGGATTTTACCAAGAGAATCTCTTCACTCCCTATCCCTGTGATTCTACATTCATACACTTCGTTCGTCTCCATATTGGTCCTGATCTTCAGAATAGCCGAATGGGATTCCTCGGCTGTTGGTGCGAAGCGTATGGTAAATGTGGCAGTATCACCGAGCGTAAGGTTCTCCATGCTCGCGTCCTCTACCAGAGAAAAAGCTGCATCTCCTTCTATTTCTATCTTGGGGTTTCCTGTGAGAGAAAGTAATGCCTCGTTAGGGTTGATAATTTTATAGGTAATCTCCTTTTCATTTCCGGGAGCTACTCTCCCAACATTTTTTTCTCCTATAAGCGCCAATTCAGGGTAGCCGACCATACCGGAAAAGGAGGTCCAACCCGGACTATGGTCCTCTGGCTGATCACTTACCACCACAAGGGCATGTTGTCCACCTGCTAAGGTGGTTTGATCTGGAATGGAAGATTGATAGTCAACTCTTCCCAGTAGGCCATCTGATAATACGTAAGAAGCCTGCCCAGCTGGAAGTCTATCTCGCTGGACAGATACCTCTTTCCCCTCTTTTGTGGTATTTAGCCATACTTGCAACGACCTTGTACTTCCAACCATTTCCAGCCCTACCACATCCTGATCTCCTAACACATTCACTGAGGTCAACTCATTTTCGTCTGCCCAAGTAGGTCTCACTTCTACCACAAATCTATAGTCAGTATTAGGAGGATAAGTCTTTTCTGCCCCTACCGCTACTGGGTAAGTTTCAGATGCTCTATCACTAAAAGTCAGTTCTGTAGCAGGAAATTTAGTAACTCGGTATGGCTTAATGATACCTGTTACACTTGTATATGTCTGCTCATGAATGATAATGTCTAGCGTTCCATATCTGTAGTGGGTAGGGCTGATGGTTTCCAGCTCTTTCAAGGTTTTGGCCCCTGTTGCTCCACCAGAAATGAGTCGTAGTACACCATGAACGGCATATCCCTTGGCATTGTCTACTCCCGGTACAGTGGAGACAAGGCCTATGATTCTATCAGGCAGGCCTATCCATATTTGTCTACCTAGCCAATCTGAGAGGGGTCCGGCATACGCTCCCTTGCTACGCTTAATCCCGTGAAGGCTGGTTCCTAGGCTATAGTTTTTGGAGATAGTGGTGGCTGAAACTTCTTTATCAGTCAGGCGTGCAAAAGCTGTATTCCCATCCTCTCCCTCAGGCGTAATCCAAACTTTAGGCGTTACCTCTGCCAAAATAGAATTTAGCTGTCCATCTGCTGAGTCCACCGTCATGGCTCCCATCAAGGTGGTATATCCTTCCTGCCAGGGCCTGAGTGAGCCCGCATAGGTAAAATCTCCATACCAAGCTCTGGGACCTCCAATATTTCTGTCAGGAATAGTGTAGTTATCTGGTAAGGGCAAGGGAGAAGTTTCTGGCTTATACCAAACGGCAGCATCTTTCCCCCCTTGCCTTCCAGAGACTGCGCCAGTGAGCTGCTGATTACGGTCTATCTGTGCCCTTACATAAGGATTCTGTGTTAGGGTGGCTACTGCTTCTGGCCCCGCCTCTGTTCCTTTCTGTATATTCCATCTAAAGGCCTTATCCCATGGCGAAGTCCACCACTCTTCCGTACGCCCGGTAGTAGGCCCTTTCCACTGGCTTTTCTCAATAGCTTCTCTTAAAGGCTCATACCCAGTCTGTTCATACATTTGAAGCCATAGCCCATAGACCACATTATGATAATTCACAGAAGGTCTGTCATCACCATGGTAAGGCATAGCACCGTCCAGTCTTTGCATACGCATGCTGGCATCTGCATGTCTAAGGACCCGATCCACAATTTCCTGATCATCCAGATATAGGCCTATGTTCAGCATACCTAAATGACGGGCAGTTTCTATATTATAATTCCAGGGGCCTCTCCATATATTTCCGTTACCCTTGGCCAGACGATTTCTAGCGGCATGCATCATATTATCCCAAGCTTTCTTTTGACTGGGTAGGAGTAGATGTGGGTGAATTTCTGCTATTTCATAGAAGGCAGGAAAGGCATACTCAATCGCAAATTGGTCATACCATAGGTTAAATGGAGAACCCAATTTTGTAAAAGGATCCATATTAACCAGATCCGCAAAGGCATGCATGCGCCTTAAGACACGCTTAATAAGTTCTGGGTTAAAGCGCATAGGGCTTTGCTCATGGGCAAATAGCCAGAAGTAATTTCTCGAAAGACTAGGGGCAGAACGAGTTCCATAAGTACCTCCCAGGTCATTATATACTGGCTGATCAGGCGTAGTTCTTGGAAATTCTTTGTCAGCAGTTTCGATCGCCTTAGTAGCACTACCTACCAAGTTTTCCAGGTAGGGATTGTCTTCTGGTGTGAGAATAGGACCAAAACCATTAAGATTGGAAGCATCTGGATTTCTCTCAATAAATGCTTCAGCTGGCTGATCAATGGCTCCCAGTATATCCAGGATGAGGTCTTCCGCCTCTTGATCATAGGATACTGCCACAGCATTAGTCGCTCTTTCAAGTGCCAGTTCCAAAATGGCTTTCTTTACTTGCTGAGCAGAGGTAGAGTCAGGGAATGAGCTTACCACTACACTTAGCTGAGAAATTCGCTCACTAAGGCTTTGAGCGGAAGCAGCATAGGAAAAAAGGATGAATAATAAAGCAAGAGCAAAGGACCTGGAAAAATAACAAGTAACTCTTTTCATCATGCAGATTCAAGCTGGGAGGGTAGCACCTTATGCTTACTTTATTTTAGCTACTTTTTTCATTGCTATATGCTTACCATCAACTGACTCAGCCAGGACATACAGGAACCCAGCAGGTAGGCTTGTAGCGTTTATCTTGATCTTCCCTTCATTTTCTTCAAAGTTCTGATCATATAATATCTTCCCCAAAGGAGATACTATCCTGATTTGAATAGAATGACCAGTTGAGTGCCTAAAAGTGAGGTCTATCTGCTCCCTAAAGGGGTTAGGATTTACCTCTACTGTAAAGAATTCTGTAGGTTCTATGGTCAGGCTGATAACCTCACTATAACGTGGGGCTCCATCCATTTCAAGCTGTTTAATTCTGTAGTAAAAGGTGATAGATTCTTCTTGCTGGATATTCTCATCCAGGAACTCGTAGGTATTCTCTATATCCGTAATGTTCTCGCTATCTACTTCTCCTACCTTGGAGAATAAAACTCTATCTATTGATCTTTCTATCTCAAAGGCACTGGTCTTACTTTCCGCTACAGTTACCCACTTCAGCCTTGCATCTCTTCCTTCCTGCACAGCCGTAAAAGAGATCAAATCTACCGGATTTCCCACAACTGGTTCATCTGTAAGTAATGCTGCTTCCAACTTATTCTGTTCATCATCTACATACACTATGGTTCCCGTAGTCCCTCTTCGTATCCACTTAAGTCCTCCAATTTTTTGTGAGTCCACTCTATCGAAGCAAACCCTTGCAATTAAGGTTTTATAGGGCGCCGCCTCTATGACCTTACCTCCGCCCAACGCTAGCAGTTCCACATTAACTGAAATTACTTCCTTCCTGAGCATAGTAAGAGTAGAGGTAACGTAATTTTGAGAACTTTCTAAATAGTCTGATTCTAGTCTGGGGTTGGAGAGAATGGTAGTGTCATAAGAGAATACCAAGTTGCTGGAACCTAATCTATTTTGCTGATCAAATGATAGCGCGAGGTCAACACAAAAGGTATCATTTGTTCCTAATTCTCTATTCTGAAAGCTTAGGTTAAACTTTTTAGTCTGGCTAAAAGCTAACTGGCAAAGGAGGAATGAGCAAAGTAATGGGATAATCCTGTACATTGGGGGCGATGGGTAAATCAAGAGTTCTATAAATAAACTAAATATTTATTTAATTTATTTTGTTTCTGCTTCTATCAGCATAATAGTCCCATGTCCCTCAGTGATGTTCTCCTAAACCGTCCTTAGCGAGTTAGGTATTGTCAT
This sequence comes from Bacteroidota bacterium, assembly GCA_039026975.1. Lineage (GTDB taxonomy): Bacteria > Bacteroidota > Bacteroidia > J057 > J057 > JBCBKZ01. The sequence goes on from JBCCLI010000056.1 coordinate 23,253, forward strand.
TTTAGGAAAATTCAATTAATGAAGTTATCCTTTGTGTTTAGAAACTGTGATAGCGAAAGGTGTGCTTCTTATTCTCCAGTATCCTTTTTTCTCTAATATGACGATAGTCCCATCTTAGTTGTAAGCGGCTTTTGCAGCACTGGAAGTGGCTTAGGA
>JBCCLI010000057.1:0-23344 GCA_039026975.1 Bacteroidota bacterium
CCCCTTCACGTATTCCATGACAATGAAGTGGTTAGCTTCAAACTCCTGGAAATTGAAAAGAGTAGCTACATTAGGATGAGATATGCGTGCAGAAAGATGGGCTTCATTCTGGAAACGTTTAAATGAGTCAGGATTATTTACCAGGAATGGATGTAGCATCTTGATGGCTACTGCCCTATTTAAGGTCAAATCTGTAGCTCTGTACACCGTCCCCATTCCTCCTTCTCCCAGACGCTCATTTATTTGAAAGTTAGCTAGCTTACGACCAATCATGATTAACTGAATTCTTGGGTTTTCTTTGAACTTTGGTTGGAGTCTTCCTGTAGGGTTTCTACCAGCAGGACAGAGATATTATCATGCCCGCCTCTCTGCTTGGAAAGGGCTATCATCTCATGGGCACTATCACTTAGATCACGTGTTCTGAGTAGATGTCCCAGTTCATCAGGGCGGAAATATTCGTATAAGCCATCGCTACAGAGGAGGAGTTTATCCCCTTCCTGCAGGCACAGCTCATGTAGGATAAAATCAGCCCTTAATTTGGGAGTGGTTCCCATAGCTTGAGTAATGACATTCCGCTGAGGGTGTGTCAAACTTTCTTTGTGAGTAATTTCTCCCGTATCTATCAGATGCTGAACATAGGTATGGTCATGGGTAAGCTGGTGAAGCGTATCCCCTTTTAGTAGGTAGGCTCGGCTATCCCCCACATGCCCCAGGAAGATCCTATCCCCCAGTAAGACAGCTGCTGTACAGGTAGTTCCCATCCCTTTCAGAGAAGCCTTCCGACTGGCTTTCTGAAAAATTGACTTATTAGCTTTGTCAAAAGCTCTTTTTAACGCCTCCAGTATATGGTAGTCTGTGTCAAAATAATCTCTGGAAATAATATCCACTGCCATCTTGGAAGCTACTTCCCCACTTTTATGACCTCCCATTCCGTCAGCTACAATAGCCAGGCATCCATGAGAAGCGCGAATGTTTGAATCAAAGGGTCTTATGAAAACGAGGTTATCCTCATTACTCTCACGGACAGAGCCTACATCCGTTACGGCTACAGCCCTGTAGGCCAACTTAGCAGCTGAATCAAACGATTCTCTTCTGGCTTTTTGTTTCTTTCGAAATGGGAAGATCATAAGGGGTACTTGGATACGTTGATAAAGATTTCTTACACCTGAATGATACTTACTGGATGACCGGTGTTAAATGCATGAGGTCAAGACCATATTTTATGGGGATAGCGAAAGTGATGCGTGCACCTTCTGCGGAGGTCAGGGAGGCTGCAAAGATGGCGACCACCTCTCCATTCTTATCAAAAACAGGTCCTCCACTATTTCCTGCTCCCGTTTCACTGGCTGTTAGCTGATAGTAATCTCCCATGCTGTAATAGCCACTTAGCTCCGCTCTGTTAGACAAGTTACTCCCACGTATGACTTTCCCTATGGTTCCATCTGTGATGGTAGGATCCGGGACAATCTTTACATCTCCACTAGCCCTAAAAACGTCATTAGTAGCACGCCCATAGACCACAGTAGGTGATATACCGGGATACCCCATAACGGCTATTCTTTCCCCTTGTTCCACCTCATCTCCATTCTCTTTCATGGTAACAGGTGTCATATTTGCAGTGTGGTCTATTTTCAGCATGGCCACATCATGATTAGGGCTGGACTGCACAAAACGAGCTTCTATTCTTCCATCTGTTTTAGGGAAGGTTACCGTTAGGTAGGTTCTTTCTCCCGTGATATTTTTTCCAGACACAGGCTCTCTACCAAAAGTCTTGGACTCTGAGGGAATCCAGTTTGCAGGGGCTCTTACCGTTCCGGTAACTGTCCACTCTCCTCCTACGAGTTGAAGGAGCTGGCCCTGAGAAGCGTTAGGGGGGAATACGTAAGGGTACTTCCATGGCTCAGCTATGTGCTTGTTGGTCATAACATAGCCTCTGGGGTCTACTATAAATCCACTTCCTGACAACTGGGAAACGGCTATGGGGACCCCCAATTCTGTATCTTTCTTCAGTCCTAATAAAGGTTCTACCACCCCAGGCTCCACCTCTATAAATAAGGGGACTTGATATTCCTGGCCGGTCTGTTCATTTGTTTCAAGGGTATACTGATGATATACATCATCTCCCGTTGGTGCGTGGATTAACCTATACCCAAATTCTATGAAAACTACTTTCCTTCCATTTTCCCTGGCAATCTTGGCTGCATCCATCCCTATATTAGTTTCCGTAAGTGTTCTGACAATCACAGAATCTTTCTGGATCACAACTTCCTTTTCAGGAAAAATATTACTCCTAAATGTATAACCAAGAGTCAGCAGTAACAGAAGAACTGCCCCTACAACTGAAAATAGAGTCTTTTGGGACTTCTTTCTTTCAGTTACTATAGCCCTTTCAAAGGTATCTTTTCCTATTCCAGCTTTAGTGGGTGTGATAGCAGCTTCTTCCCCCAATGGAATCTCCATGGTAGCATCCATGTTAGGAAGTTCCATGAGCTGGGTAGCTGCACTATCAGCTAGAGGAGGATTTACATCAAACTGGAAGCTAGGCCCTTTAGCTCCTAGGCTGATAGTATCTCCCGGCTTAAGGGGATAGGTACCAGAAATTTTTTGGTCATTTACATAGGTACCGTTTAGGCTCCCGTTATCAGTAATGACAAAGGATCCCGGTGTATTCCCTTTAGTGATAGCCCCATGCTCTCTACTGACAGCATTATCCTGCTCAGAATCAAACTGGAGTTCGTTTCCTGAGGCTCTGCCAAAACTTATGCTATCGTTCGCTTGATAGTCAAACTCCTCAATCTGGTTAGCTTTACTTCCCTTGAGGTGCTTAATGATGATATGCTTAATATCTTGCTTCATAATGGTTGAATTATTCGTTCTTCACAACATCATAAAGGTCCGTAGGATATCAGCCTTTCACCATCTAAGCTTAGCTACATATTAGATGAGGGAAACTTAGATTCCCTCTACAGGTTTATTTCTATAGGAATCCCTATAGATGGATTCCTGAAGGTCCAAAGAGTGGCATTAATTGATACATTTTCCTGAAATTACAGCATGGAAAGGGAGCTGCGGAAAATCATACATGTGGATATGGATGCTTTTTATGCCTCCATAGAACAGCGAGATGCTCCTGAGCTCAAGGGCAAACCTGTGGCTGTAGGAGGGTCAAGGGAAAGAGGAGTAGTGGCCGCTGCCAGTTATGAGGCGAGAAAGTATGGAGTGCGTTCTGCTATGCCTTCCATGACTGCTTACAGGCTTTGTCCGGACATCATTTTTGTGAGACCACGTTTTGACACTTACAGGGATGTCTCTTACCAAATACGTGAAGTATTCTTTCAATACACGGATCTGGTAGAACCTCTTTCTTTGGATGAAGCCTATTTAGATGTATCGGAGAATAAACCTCAGAATCCCTCAGCAGCTAAAATAGCTCGGGAGATCAAACAGAAAATTCTCAAGGAAACTAACTTAACAGCTTCTGCTGGTGTCTCTGTAAATAAGTTTCTAGCTAAGGTAGCCTCAGGCTGGAATAAACCTGATGGGCTTACCCTTATCCCTCCAGAAAAAGCTGTAGCCTTTATAGAAAAGCTCCCCATTGAGAAATTTCATGGGATAGGGAAAAAGACGGCAGAGAAGATGAAGAAAATGGGGATACATTACGGAGCAGATCTCAAAACGTATTCTGAGCTGGAACTAGCCAGAAGGTTTGGGAAAACAGGCAGATGGTACTACCGTATCAGCAGAGGGATAGATGACAGAGCCGTTCAGCCTGATAGAATTAGGAAATCCGTAGGCGCTGAAAACACGTTTAGGGAAGACATCATTGAGGTAGAAGATCTATTAGAAAAGCTGGAACCTATCACCCGTAAAGTGTCTGAGAGAATGAAGAGAATAGATAGTAGCGGCCGGACTGTTACCCTAAAGATCAAGTATCATGACTTTATACAAACTACCCGCTCCCGTACGGTCTCTTCCTATGTAAGTACCTTTGAGGAGATATTCCCAGTCATCAAGGAACTGTTATATCACCCCAACTATCCAGAAAAGCGAATTCGATTATTAGGTGTATCTATATCCAATCTGATAGGAGAAGAACCTGATGAACCCAGGCAGTTAAGTTTTGACTTTAAAGAATAGAGATAGGCATTATGGGATCAGTCTATTTTTTAAAGATAATTCTTTCATTCCTCCAGCCTAAAAGTTAATCTAGGCCAGGCAGCTTAATTATTTTGAAGACTTTCATTTCTTGCCTATTGAGGGCTGAAATACACAGAAAGTGTACCCCGGGAGGGAGATGAGATACGTCTATTTCTATTTCATTTAGGCCTGAGCGCCAGGAAACATCCTCTTTCCATATCACACTACTGAGGCTGTTCACAATAAATATACTCCCTTTTACTCCTCGTATGAAATAAGCTGAAACTTGCATAGTATTAGTTACCAGCGGGTTAGGATATACTTCCACCAACTGTAGTAGCTCTGGAATATCCCAGGTAAAAGAGGTAGTGTCTGTATAGAAAATATTCCCCCCTCTACCTGTCATCTTTACTCTGTAAATACCAGTTCCTATAATAGGAGAATGATCTATTTGCTGATACTGTGTAGGCTCATTAGAATCTCCTTCGGAATCCTGCGTTTCCAATATCTGGTATAAGACGCCGTCCAGGGATCTTTCTAACGTATAGGAGGTTACTCCCTTTTCATAGTTCATATTCCAACTAAGGTGTACTCCTCGGCTGCTTAAGCTGGCAAAAATAGTATCTACCTCAAACTCAATACAGCTTTCTACCTCTACTCTCTTTATGGCCTGGCTGCTAATGCCATATCTATTACCAGCTGAGAAAGCAACAATTTCAGAACCTGACTCAACCTTATTTACTAGTAGGGTATCGGCTATTTCCACCACCTCCCAGTTGGGCGGATAGGTCCAGTTATATATATCTGTCCTTTCCAGGTTTTCCACCCAGAATTTTAGGGCTGTAGTATCTGCACATAACCACTCAGGCCCTACTATTCTCTGAGGGGAAGGTGGGGGTAAACAGATGTCTCTTCTAACCAGGAGGGTATCTGTTTTATCCTTACAGCCTAGGCTACTTACCCGCCATTCAAACAGATTATCTCCTATGGCTAGATCTGAAATAGATTGCTGCTCAGTATACTGAGAGCTGGAGAAGGTAGCCTCTCCTGCTACTAATGACCAACTCCCTACCCCACTGATAGGATCATCAGCAGCCAGAACTACACTATCTGCACATACTATGGTATCCGTTCTTGTAATAGGATCAGAGGGAGGCTCCACTACCAGGATTATCTTCTCTCTTATATGACTTATTCCAAATGAGTCTACAGCTGTCAATTGTATGGCTTTGGCACCTGGAGTAGAGTAGTTGACAGAAAATGGGCCTTCCCCTACTCCATTCCCTGGGCTAGCCCCAACCCCAAAATTCCAATTGTAAGAGGCAATTCCTACAGAAGAATTTGAGACTAAAATAGCGGTATCTTGTTGAAGACAGAAAGAAGAAGAGGAAACCTGAAAGCTGGCAGATACACCACAAGATGCTCGGGAAACTGTTATTTCAGCCTGTTTTGGGGTGCAGCTACCATTAGAAACTGTCCACTTAAATACATTCGCACCTGGACTTATTCCCCTTATAGTAGTCGTTGACTCAAATTCATTATCCATCGTTCCAGTACCCGAAACTAATTCCCACTTCCCTACCCCCACCCCTACAGGAGTAGCTACCAATAAGGCCGTATCTGTGCAGACGGTAGTATCTGGTCCTACTACTGCTTCACCAGGCTCACTGTATACCAGAATTACCTTAGAAAAAGTGGCTGTTTTTCCGCTGGCATCTTCAACTGAAAGCGTGATGGTTTTAGGTCCTCCAGTGGTATAGGTTACTTTATGAGGTCCCTTGTTATTGGCTATTTGAGGAACGGCTCCAGTACCGAAGTTATATGCGTACACCTTAACCCCTTCAGAATTATCAGTGATGGTAATGGTATCTGCATTAGTAAGACAGAGAGTTGAAGTAGATATTTCAAAACGAGCTACAGGACTTAGCAGGGAAGAAGTTAGTGGGTCATATCTTCCTTCTACCTGAAGAGAGCTCAGTAAAAGTATGGTGCTAATTACCGTTATCCCTAGTATTCGTAGGCCCGCTACCATAGCATTTTCTATTAGTTTGGATACTCATCTAGCGCGTGCTGGAATAAACTTGTAAACCAGTTATCTACAAAGACTTCCCAGACATTAAATTGATCATACGTTCAATTTAATACAAATAAATTATCTTTATAAAAATTTCCAATCTATATATGGTAAAGGGCCACTTTTCCTTGAGAGACAGTTACATCCTCTACATAAAAGAAAAAGGGCAAGACCTATTCGGCTTGCCCCTTCTATGTGAATAGAAATATTTTTACTGTGGAATCTTATTAAAAAAATTCCGCTTAATGGTACAGGGAATATTCATGAGCCTGGCAATTTTTCTTGGCTCAATGACTAAGCTGGAGATTACTACCTTCTCCCCCCCTCTCAGGTGTAAGACCAGAAAATCTACTTCATAGGGAAGAACCACGCTTATATAAATCTCTCCATATAATACCTGGTTTTTATGAAAAAGAAGGTTCAGTTCCTCATTGGTATACTGAATGAGGTCGTGCTTGCGATCTAGCTCTAGCACAGTATTTTTTTCTTTCTCGGCACAAGTATAATAATAGAATAAGCCTGGAATGTAAAAGGGGAGAAACATACACTGCGTCCATACTACCATACGTATGATGGCTATGTTTCCCATGGATACCCATAAATACAGCGCCAATATGGTGAAAAAGGTCAGGAAGACGGTAATTACCTGAAAAGGGAAGATAAATCGCGATTTATCATTAGTCAGGAACGTAAAGCTATCAACATGAGGTTCCAGGACAACTGGTGTCTTTAAGGAGAAAGGTTCTTGGTTTTCCGTTTTCTTTAGCAGACTAAACATAGGCGTTATCTGACTTTGATAACTCAAGTTACTTCAATAGTTCAGGTATAGCGGAACGGTACATTCAAAATTCTAACAACAGAAAAAAGTTCATATACATCTGTATACCAGTATATTAGCTAGATGTAATGAATGCTAAGGAATCCTATCAATCTGGAGTAAAACGGTCTGCAGCAAGTGGATACCGTAGTGATATGGATGGGATAATAGTAGCCAGACATTCAGTTTTCTATTCTCAGTAAATATTTAAGTATCTGAAATAGAAGGTAGAAGAATAGTTTTCCTTATCTGAACATTCCTTTTTACCTGCCCTTATATCTTCCTAATAAATTATCAGCAAATCTCGTGCTATACCTATATAGCGCGTAAGATTTTTTTGTGAATACCCTTGAGAGGCGTACTCCCCTATTTTGGATAACGGTTTCTTTTTCTAATTTCCCCGTTCATATACTTCTCAATGAATTCATCATGAAGTTTATCCTATACATCTTACAAAGGATCTACGGTCTTTATGCTGTGCTGTGTTTCTTTCTCTTCATGCCCATTATCCTTACCTTGTACCTTCTGTTTCTTCCTTTACCGGAAAGAAATAGGATGATGAGCATCTACTACGTAAATAAGGTATGGTTCTTCCTGTGGAGTCTACTCACAGGTATCTGGATAAAAGTGGAAGGACATGAGCATATACAGAAAGATGAATCTTATGTAATCCTCTTGACACATAATAACCTGCTAGATATACCTGTGGCTGCTTCTTCTTTTTTACATCCTTTCAAGCCACTGGTCAAAAAAGAACTATTAAAGATCCCCTTGATGGGACAACTCCTAGGCCTTACTTCAATTCCTGTTTCCAGGTCAAGTAAAGAAAGTAGGCGGGAAAGTTTCGATAATATGGTGGCACATATAAATAGAGGGATCTCTGTTTTAATTTTTCCTGAGGGCACCCGTAACCGTACAGAAAAACCACTCAAAGAGTTTTATGATGGAGGCCCCAAGTTAGCCATCCGGACACAAAAGCCAGTTTTACCGGCTGTTATCCTTAATCACAGAGTTCTGCAGCCTGTAGATACATTTTCAGCTAAACCAGGAATCATTACACTTAAGATTCTGGAGCCGATTCCTTCTGTAGGTCTTTCTGCAGAGGATAGTGAGGCTTATAAACAAGATATTCGCCGGAGGATGTTAGAAGTAGTAGTAAATGAGGACTCCTATTTCATCCAAAAGGCAAAAGTAGAATCCTAAAAAAAGCACCATCCTGCTAGAGGATTGGTGCTCTCATAATTATCAAGGGAAAATAATTTTTATTAGAAGGGATACTTATCATTAGCGATCATGTGATCAGCTATTCCCCTTCTCAGTAGTTTTGTATTTATGATAAGCGGCTTAGTGTAGCGCTTAAGGCCCATTAGTAGCATACTTATCTCATCTTCCTTAGCGAAGGAAAGGATAGCTTCTCTCCCTGCTGAGGCAGCTTTATCTATGGCTTCATACAGATACACCTGTGCCATTTTAACCTGAGCCTTCACAGCTTCTTCTCCTCTTTGAGATACTAGCTTCTCTGCTCTCAGGATGGTAGACTCCGCAGCATACACCTCAATAATCATATCTGCAATGCTCATTAGGGTCTCTTGCTCCTCATTCAATCCCAGCCCTAAATCCTGAGCTGCTTTTCCTGCTACTAATAAAATAGCCTTCTTCAGATTTTCGAGTGCTCTTTTTTCTTCCCAAAAGAGACTGCCATCTGACTCTGACATATCGGGCATAGACATAAGCTCCTTAGCTACGTCCTTAGCAGCCGTAAGTACATTCAGCTCTCCTTTCATAGCCCTTTTCAAGATCATCCCGACGAGTAGCATTCGATTGATCTCGTTAGTCCCTTCATAGATCTTAGCTATACGAGCGTCCCTGTAGGCTCTTTCCATGGGTGCATCAGCAGAAAAGCCCATGCCACCATAAACTTGCACGCCTTCATCAACTATGTAGTCCAATACTTCAGAACCGTGAATCTTCATGATGGCGCACTCTATAGCAAACTCCTCTACCCCCTTCAACACGGCATCTTCCTTAGACATGCCATCATCCATCAAGCTGAAAATTTTATTCTCTATGTCCTGACCCGCACGGTATGAAGCTGACTCAGTAGCAAATGTCTGTATAGACATTTCTGCTAGCTTGTGCTTAATGGCGCCAAAGTTAGCTATGGGCTGCTTAAACTGCTTTCTCTCTTTTGCGTAATTTGTGGATAGTTCCGCTACTTGTTTACATCCTCCTATAACTCCTGCCCCTAATTTAATTCTTCCAATATTTAATACGTTTACTGCTATTTTGAATCCATTCCCTCTGGTGGAAAGCATATTTTCTACGGGTACAGCTACCTCGTTAAAGAACACCTGACGGGTGGAGGAGCCTTTTATTCCAAGTTTTTGTTCTTCTTCTCCAAGGGTAAGCCCTTCAAAATCTTTCTCTAAAATGAAGGCCGTTAGGTTTCTATCATTTTCTATTCTAGCAAATACAATGAAAACGTCAGCAAACCCTGCGTTGGAGATCCACATTTTTTGGCCGGTGATATGGTAATGGGTCCCGGCTTCATTCAGAACAGCTTTTGTTTTCCCTGAATTAGCATCTGAACCTGCATCAGGCTCAGTCAGGCAGTAGCAAGCCTTCCATTCTCCAGACCCTAGCTTAGGTAGATATCTTTCTTTCTGCGCTTCAGTTCCATAGTACTGGATAGGTAAGGTACCTATACCTGTATGCGCCCCATAAGCGGTGGAAAAGGAACCAGAAGATCCTAAGACATCTGCCATTAGCATGGAGGTATTAAAGCTCATGCCTAAGCCACCGTACTCTTCAGGAACAGTAACCCCTAAAATCCCTAATTCTCCAGCTTTCTCCACCATGGACTCCATGAGTCCTTCTTCCATCTTATCTATACGTTCAAGATTAGGCCATATCTCGGCCTCTATAAACGCCTGACAAGCGTCAGCCATCATTCTTTGCTCCTCAGTAAACTCTTCTGGGATAAAAACTTCCTGGGCTGGGGTTTCTCTGATTAGGAATTCTCCTCCCTTGATTGCTTCTTTTTTTGCTACTGTTTCCATATATATAATCTGTCTGAGATGGTATATTTATTATGCAAGCATACCAACTTGGTAAAAAAATATTTGTTGTGCATGCATAACAAATATATGCATTTATTCGCTAAATACAATGCATGCATAGTAATTTATCATAAAAGTATGTATGCCTGAGAACAAATAAAGATTTACCCACCTACTTGTATTACACAGCTTGGGAGGCTCGGAATTATGCCTAAGTTTCATTAAATTATGTTACACACAGTTTCTACTCGTTACGTACCATCACATGTTTACACTTCAATTAAGGTAGGAAGTATCTTCTGCCTTTGTATCTGACTTACACTCATATATTATGATTACGGTTAAAAGACTACTAGAAAGAAAAGGAAAGGGCAGTGCCGTATGGTCCATAGAGCCCTCAGCCTCTGTGTACAAAGCCCTTGAGTTGATGGCTATTAAGAATATAGGTGCCCTATTAGTCATGGAGGAGGATGAGCTAGTAGGGATCTTCTCCGAGAGAGACTACGCCAGAAAGCTCATCCTGAAAGGGAAATCATCAAAGGAAACTCTGATCTCTGAACTAATGACTAAAAATGTCATTACAGTAGATCTCACCACTACCATGAGGGACTGTATGGTTATTATGTCCCAAAAACACATCAGGCACATTCCAGTCATCCAAGAAGGTGAGGTAGTGGGTATCATTACCATAAGGGATGTGGTTACGGAGATCATCTCTGATCAGCAACAGACCATACAAGAGCTAGAACGTTATATTTCTGGTGGGTACGGAGGATAATAGCTCCCATACTCCCCTCAGCATTTTTCTGATACAGCCTTATTTACGGGGCTCCCACGCCTCATGGGTACAAGGCCTACAATCCTACAGCCAACACAGCATACAGCTATTCTCCCATACAGGTAATTTCTGGAAATGGCGCATGCATGGAGCGGCCGTCAGTCTGGCTAAAAAAGTAAAATCACACCCAAGCACACCAGACCTGTTCCTGGTTTCTGATATGTTGGACCTTTCCGTTTTTATCGCACTCTGCGGTCCCATGTACGCTCATATACCTACCCTCCTTTACTTTCATGAAAATCAGCTCTCCTATCCTTGGTCCCCCACAGATGAGGATACTATCTATAAAAGAGATAGACACTACGCTTTCATTAATTATACGAGTGCCCTGGTAGCAGATAGGGTATGCTTTAATTCTGCTTTCCATATGGATTCCTTCTTATCTGAACTCCCTTCCTTTTTATCAGCATTCCCAGATCATCAGGAGGTAGAAAATGTAGATATCATCAGGGCAAAAAGTCAGGTTCTCCCACTAGGAGTAGAATTTAGAGAACAGAAGGCTCACGTCCAGCAAATGCTCAGTAAGCCTACTATTTTGTGGAATCACCGCTGGGAATATGATAAGAACCCAAGCGCATTTTTTAGGCTGCTCACCAGAATCAGTCAAGAAGGGATAGATTTTTCCCTGATTCTCCTAGGGGAATCTTTTCAAAAAATACCTCCTGCTATTCAAACAGGACTTGAAGTACTCAAAGATCATATCATCCATCAAGGGTTTGTGGAAAGCAGATCTGCTTATCAGCGGTGGGTGTGGCAGGCAGATGTACTTCCTGTAACTTCTAGGCATGACTTTTTTGGATTAAGTGTAGTAGAGGCTATAGGGGCAGGCGTATACCCACTTCTCCCTAACAGATGCGCCTATCCTGAACATATCCCAGCGGAGTGGCAATCTGAGCATATATACACTACGGAGGAAGAACTCTACTTAAAGCTGACTCGATTTTTAAGATCCCCCAAGGCCCCACATCCCCAACTACAGGAGCATGTACATGCATACAAATGGCAAATGCTAAAAGGGCGATATGATGCTTTATTTCAGCAGATAGCTGCTAATGCTGGAGAATAGCTTTTTTCTTAGGCTGGGCATACCCTAATAAGGTGATCTTTTCTCTTCCCTCCTTAATACCAGCTGTCATATTCCTGGTATCAATAATGTGGGTAGCATGCTTCACGATAAATTCTACGTCGAATAAATCGTGGTCTGTAATCATAATGATGCAGTTATAATTAGCTATGCTTTCCTCTGTAAGTTCTACAGAATAGTATGTTTTTCCTGCTACCTGGTATTCCTCTGCCCATGGATCACTTACATGAATCTGGGTAACTCCTTCATCCAGCAGCCTGTGTATAATGGCTTCAGCAGGTGAGTTTCGGAGGTCTTTTACATTTTTCTTGAAGGATACCCCAAGAATGAGAATGCTTGCGTCCTGAAGTCGGATGGGTTGCTTAGCTATTTCTCTCATCACGAGATTAGTGACATGGTAGGGCATACTTTCATTCACATTAGCTGCCAGGGTGATGAACTTGGTTTCAAAATCATACTCTCTAGCCAGCCATGATAAGTAATACGGATCCACAGGTATACAGTGCCCACCTACCCCCGGGCCGGGAGTAAACTTCTTAAACCCAAAAGGCTTGGTGCTTGCGGCCTCTATTACCTCCCATACATCTATGCCCCCTATGCGTTCGCACAGTAACGCCAGCTCATTAACTAGCGCTATATTTACACTCCTAAAGATGTTCTCAAGGAGCTTTTCCATCTCCGCCACTTTAGGATTATTCACCATGTATACCTTCTCTATGATTTGTTGGTTTATCCAGGAAGCCAGTATGGTGCAGGTATCATTTAAGCCTCCCGTGATGATGGGGGTATTTCCCGTGTGATAAGTCTTATTCCCCGGATCTACGCGCTCAGGGCTAAAAGCCACATAGAAATCCTGGCCTGCTTTCAGGCCACTTTTATTAAGCCTGGGGACTACATACTCTTCTGTAGTGCCGGGAAAGGTGGTACTCTTAAGAATGACCAATTTCCCTCTGCTCATTACATGGGATAATTCTTCTGAGGCCTGAATGATATAAGTTAAATCAGGATCTTTATTCTCATTAAAAGGGGTAGGTACTGCTATATAAATGATATCCGCTTCTTGTAGTGCCTCATAGTCTGTAGTGGCTGAAAATAATCCCTTGGCGACTAACTCTGCTACTTCCTCATCTTTAAGGTCTTCTATGTAGTTTTCTCCTCTATTCAACATGCCTACTTTCTCCTCAGAGACATCCACTCCTAAACACCTAAATCCTTTTTTTCCAAACTCTACAGCAATAGGCATTCCCACATATCCTAAGCCTACCACACCCACCAGGATATTTTTCTCTCTGATATTCTCTGCTAGCGTAAGTGCAGTGCCTTCTAGTTGCTGAATTAGTTCTTCTGTAAATAGTCTCATGTTTCAAGAAAAGTTAAGTAACAGAAATTTTCCAGGCTTTCATTTGTTCAAATGTATACAGTGATGGCAAGAAAAAGGATGTAACTACGTCAGAAATTTTACCCCTAGCATGGTTACATCATCATTAGATTCTGCCTCAGGAGAAAAGGATTTCAGACTATGCCATATATTTTCTGTAATACTTTTGGCTGTTCCATACTTGTACTGCTCCAGACCTTTGAGAATTCTTTCAGCCCCAAACATTTCTTCTCTGGCATTAGTCTGCTCTGAAACACCATCTGTATACATAAATAGTACATCTCCAGGATGATATCTAAAAGTGGCGGACCCCACTGTTAAATCCGGTACTATCCCCAAGATCATACATCCCTTGTCCAGTTCATTGTGGGCATTATTATGGATATAAATCGGGTAATTATGCCCAGCATTAATATAGGTAACCTTTTGAGCATGTATATCCACCTTAGCCAAAAACAATGTTACGAATTTTTCACCTGAGGTGATATTGTAAAGAATCTTATTTAGCTCCTTAATGATCACCTCCAGATCACTGAAACGCGCACATAATGCTCTTAAATTAGCCTGCAGATTAGACATCAATAAGGCAGCGGCTATCCCTTTTCCGGCTACATCAGCTATGCATACAAAGGTGATACGCTCTTCTTTCTGGATGACGTCATAGAAGTCTCCTCCTATCCCATGGTGGGCTACATTCATCCCAAAAACATCTATATCTTTGAAAATGGAGAAGTCAGAAATCAATAGCTGTTTTTGGATAGTCGCAGCTACCTCTAACTCTCTACTTACCAGCTCACTATTCATCTTCTCTTCAAATAGTCGCTTGTTGGTGATAGCTACCATGAGAATATTCCCAATAGTCTCAATGAAGATCAGGTCATTCTCTGCTTCAATTTCTGAATCTGCAAAATCTGCTATAGCAAAATAAGCGGTGGTTTCCTCCCTGTTATTGATAGGAACTACGTACTCTACTCCATCCTTGTTTAATAGGGGATATGTCTCTCCATTAATGCTGGTAAGCGCCTTTATGTTAAAGAGTTCATTCCTGGCAGAAGGAGGAAGGGGCTTAAATCCCAGGCGCGTTCCTTCCACCCAGCCATTTTCTTGCTGGTAGTAAAAGATCATCTTTTTCACGCCCAGCTGTGCCCTCAATACATTTCTAGCTATCATGCAAAGCTGACTTATTTTCAGTTCTGCATGATTAATCGTTCTTAATACATCCAACAAAGAATCTGCTTCAAGCCTTTTCAGCTCTAATAATTTCTTCGGGTCTGTGGTATTATATGCGTTCTCCATATAAAAATCCTCAGAAGTGACCTTCTGATGTAGGGATATTGCTTGTACATACGGGACGGCCAGTACTCACTGACAGTCAAAAAGTAGAGGTTTTCGGAATAGATGTGAGAATGTGAAAATGCTTATTTATGAGGAAGGTCCATACCGGATCCTGTTATCATAAAATGATACTCCTCTAGTTTATCTGTATCAAAGAATGCAGTGCGTTTATAATCCCCTACTGACTCATCAAAGTCCATTACCTGTAGCCAGCCTTTATCTACCATCGTTCGGATCTCGTCCTTAATCACTGCGGGAATGGCGTCTATTTCTTCCTCCAGGTTCCTAAATGACTCAGCCAGATAGGTAGCGCCTAATATAGCTTTCTGAACACTGTTTAATTCCATTCCTATGAAACTTTCCTCCCTTTCCAATTATATGCGTTAACCCTATTTCCGGCTATTCCCACCCATATCACATATACGATATATACTGGCTGGAGCAGCGGAAAATATTTCAGGAGGGGTAATTTATGAAAAAATTTGGCGGCGGTGAAAAGTATCCATAGATCAGGAATACTTTTCAGCAAGAACCATCCCAGGAGGATTCCCCATCCTTCCCTTTGATACAGACTTAGCCAGATCAGGACGGGAAGACTTATAAAGGCCAACAAAAATATAAGCTGTACTACATTGATCCTTCTGTCCAGGTAGGCCCTTGCCTTACTGACCCACCTGAGTCGCTGAGCCTTTAGGGCTTTCCAGGAGGCTAGCGCATATGTATGCACGATGGCTCTTCTATCCCTGGCAAAAGCTATGTCCCAATCAGTTTGCAAATTGATCTTTTGCATTAGTAGCTCATCATCTCCTGAGGCTATATGATCTACGCCCTGAAAGCCACCAACTTGTAGGAAGGCAGATTTTCTGTAGGCAAGATTAGCTCCATTACACATGGTAGGAAAGCCAAGCTGTATGGCACCTGCTCCCAATACTGAAAGCCCCATATACTCCATGGTCTGAAAAATGGATAGCATACCCCTCCCTTCTTCCAGTAGTACAGGCCCTGAGACCATACCCGTCCTGGGAGTAAAATAGCTGAGGAGGCTGGTTAACCATTCTCTTCCTACCCAACAATCCGCATCTGTTTGGATAATGATATCTCCTTTACTAAGGGAAACTCCAAGGGCGATGGCCTGCTTTTTTTGACTATGGCCAGGATAATCCGCCATATTAATCACCCGTAGATTGGGAAACTCTCCAGTTAAGCCTGAGAGTATCTGAAGAGTAGTATCTGTGGAGTGGTCATTCAGACAGAGGACTTCATACTGGTTTGGAGAAAGGCTCTGCTGACAAACAGACCTGATACATTTCTCTAAGTGCTCCTCTTCATTACGTGCCGGGATGATAACAGAGAGGAAGACGATTTCAGAAGGTAGAGGGATCTCTGCGCCAGGTATGCGCAGGTAGGCCCATGTCATAAGGCAGGTATAGGCCGCATAAAACAGGATGGGGCCTAACAACAATAAGCTTAGCAGCATGGACATATAAGCAATCTATGAAGTGTGAGATATCATCCCAAAGAAGGGCGTATTTTCGCATTTTTCTCCATCTTCCTTTCTACTTGCCAGTAACATATGAGTCCTATGAAAGCGGGCATTACGAGGTTTATGATAAATAAAATGAGCGTAGCTACTAGCACGGGAAAAATGGGAATATCCATCCACTGAGCTACAGCTATGGCTACAGACTCTCTGACTCCTATATCTGCAAAAGCTAGGGAAGGAAGGAAAGACCGCATTCCAAAAATAAGACTTATTAAAGCCGTGAGCTCCAGCCAATGTTGAGGGAGGCCCATGGATATAAGCAGAAGAATATACTGAAGAGAAAAGATGAGGTATCTACCTAGGCTTACTCCTAATAACTTAGCCCATAAGCTAGTGGGAACATCCAGGAAGGCTAAGTATATTTCTAACAGGGCTTTTCTTTTCTGGAGAAAGGTATGTTTTCTTCCCAGGTGTACCTTTTTGATAAAGAGAAGACCCAGCCATGCTGCAATAACCAGCAAAGGAGGTAAATAGACCGGAATGCCTGAAGCTGCTACCTGAGGAAAAAATGCTAGCCACAACAACCCAAAACAACTTAAGCTCACTAACATTTGGGTAAGCCTCCCCGCACTTAACAAGGTACCTCCCCTAATCCAGTGGGAAGCAGGAAGCTGATGCATCCTACCGGGAAATTCGCCTATCCTCCCAGGCATCCATAGTCCTAATCCTAAGCCTACCAGCACAGACCTAAACGCAGTTCTTAAGGACTGACTTATGCCCAGATGGGCCAGAGAGAGTTTCCACTTACTAGCTTCCAGGGATAGATTCACTGCCACTAGTCCCATACTCAGGACGGCTAGCATGGGAAAGTGGATCAGCGTCTCTCCCTCTGCTGGAAGGTGTATCCAGCTTTCATGTGTCCTAATTTGGTAGATGACCCAAATGATGGCACATAAGGTGAGAGGTAACTTTATCCATTTTGTCAGATAGCTGTATGATTTCACAGACTAAGGTATTTCTGGCTAAAGTAAGCGGAAGTTCTCAGCTACTCAATGTACTTAAGGGAGATTACTTACTAATTGCGTACCTTTCTATGGATATGAGTAGAATCATACTAGGGATAGATCCGGGAACTGCGGTAACAGGATACGGCATTATTAGCTGTGAGGGGAAAAAGATGTCTCTCATAAGCTGTGGGGTCATTCATGTAGGGAAGTACAAGCTTTCTCATGCAGAGAAACTCAAAAAAATCTTTGAAAGAACTACAGCCCTAATTAAAGAATACAAGCCACATGAGATGGCAGTAGAGGCCCCTTTTCAAGGAAAGAACATACAAGCCACCTTAAAACTGGGGCGTGCCCAGGGAGTAGCTATGACCGCTGCTATGATTCACGACCTACCTGTTTTTGAGTATGCTCCCAGAAAAGTGAAGCTAGCTGTTACGGGAAGGGGAACTGCCAGTAAGGAGCAGGTAGCCAGTATGCTGGTTAGCCTATTTACCTTTGAAGAGAAAGTCTCTTTTATGGATGCTACAGATGGACTTGCAGTGGCTGTTTGCCACTTTTATCAGGGGAATGCTATTCCGGCTGCATCTGGGAAAAAGGGTTGGTCTTCCTTCCTGAAAGATAATCCTAATAGGATAAAGAAAAGATAGCCCCTCCTTTATAGCTTAGCCCTAATGTCTGCCGCTATGGACTCGAACTCTTCAGGGCTGAAGCGTTGTTTAGGCTTCATGAAGTTCAGATCTGAGACAGAATTAATAGGGACCAGATGTATGTGGGCATGAGGTACTTCCAACCCTACTACTGCTGTGCCTATACGCTTACAGGGAACTGCTTTCTCTATGGCCTTCCCTACTTCTCTGGCAAACAAGTGTAGTCCAATGTACTGATCATCCGTTAGGTCAAACAGGTAGTCAACCTCTTCTTTAGGGATAACCAGGGTATGCCCCTTCATGAGAGGGTTTATATCAAGAAAAGCTAGAAAGTCTTCTGTCTCTGCTACTTTGAAACAGGGAATTTCTCCTTTTACAATTTTAGTGAAGATAGAGGCCATAAGTGGGGAAACTGAAATAGTTTATAGGTCAATATACTTATTCTCAACTAGGACCCTAAAAAAGAGACAGGTTCTCTGAAACCAGAGAACCTGCATGATATGTTAGAATAATTATTCTCTGGTGATATCCAGAATTTCCATTTCTAGAACTCCTGCAGGGATGTTAATATCCACTACATCCCCTATCTCCTTCCCTAGTAATGCTTTTCCTACGGGAGACTTAACAGAAATTTTTCCTTCTTTTAGATTAGCTTCCTGTTCAGCTACAAGGGTATATTTCATAACGGCATTATTTTTCAAATTCTTCACTTTAACAGTGGAGAGAATATAGGCCTTACTCATATCAATTTCATCCTCATTGATGATACGAGAGTTAGCAATAACACCTTCGAGCTTAGAGATTTTTACTTCCAGAAGGCCCTGTGCTTCTTTAGCGGCATCATACTCAGCATTTTCACTGAGGTCCCCCTTCTCACGAGCTTCCTGAATTTGGCGGGCTATTTCCGTTCTACCATTACCTTTAAGGTCAGCTAGTTCCTGCCTAAGTTTTTCATACCCTTCTTTAGTTAAATAAGTGGTTTCACTCATAGCTGATCAATTAATGATTTAAAAAAGTATAGTGTAAGCCTCGTATCACCTGCTTTTGGGGCAGGAAGAAAGGTTACATTATTAGTTAAATGAGAAAAAAAAATTACTGGACCAACCAAGTGGTTAATCCAATATAACATTCGTGAGTAAACTTTATTAAATGTCTATACGCGCTCCCAGAACCAATGTTCCATTAAATGGGCTTGTAGGCCTGAAACTCACGTCGAAGGAAAACTTCGAATAAACCGGGTTTCCTTCTATGTTTCTTCTACCAGTCTTAAAGGGAACTTGAAATGTAGATCCAAATGCCCAACCAGTAAAAGCGGTATATCTACCATCGAATATGTCATCAAATATACCATTTTCATAGAGAAAACTACCACGTAATACTACATAATCTTTGTATTTGTAGGTCAAACCGAGGCCAAACTGATCAAAATAGAACGCATTTGAGAGAAATGAACCCAAAATGGTAAAGGTATGCTGGTCTCCTGCAAAGAAGTCAAGAGAACCCCCCATACTTAAAGATGCGGGTAATTCAAAGTCTGCTGCAGGCAGGTTGACCGTAGTAGTGAAGGCATTTCCTGGCTCCAAGATGACCCTGTCAGAGAGACCATCTCCCGTATACTTCATTTTAGGCCCTACGTTTCTAAGAGAAATACCTAGCTTTAGCCTGTCTCTATCTCCTGTGCGGTACTGTATGCCTGCGTCAAAGGCTACCCCATTAGTCCTAACCTCCGGGGTAGAGGTATGGATAATTCTGACTGTTCCTCCTACGTAAATTCTGTCTGTAAATTGACGTGCATAGGACAGCCCTATATTTAGCATAGTGGGGCTGAATGTTCCTAATGTTCCGTCTGGCTGATCTGCCGTAGTTCTGATAAATTCTCCCAGGCTAAAAGCATTCACAGCTACTCCCATGACTCCACCTGAGGGACCAAGGGACTGTGAAAACCCGAAGCTGTTAATGTCTATTTCTGATCCCATTAACCAAAAGGTATGGGAGAATAAAAGCTCTGTTCCTTCTGTGGTGCCTATTCCTGCTGGATTTACTGCATTTGCTTCTATCCCGCTGGAACTGCCAATATCAATCCCATTTATCCCAGAACTTCTAGGCCAGGAGTTAATCATTAACTCCATGGCTCCTGCCTGCCCAACTCTCTCTGGTTGCCCTAAGCAGAGCCCTGACCACATCACACAAGTCAAACACAATAATCGTATGAGCTGCTTCATAATCACTAAAATGAATCCAAGTCTATCTGACGCATAACCGCAAACATCTTGAGAATTTTTTCCCCCAGGTCAAACGCATCTATATGTATGATATAAACCCCACTGGCTACTGGTACTCCTGAATGATTCTTTAAATCCCAGTCCTGGTCAGGTTCATCTGAGTCTTTATTGAACTGCCTCACCAATTGCCCATTCAGGGTGAAAATGCTTATCCGACATTTTTGCGGCAGATTGGTAATCTTAATTCTATTATCTAACTGGCCTGTCTCATAGGCGGAATACGCGTAATAAGGATTAGGAACTACCAGCGCCTTATCTAATGCATTTTTAGCCACATCTTCCACCCCTAACTGGGCAGCAAGATCTACTGTATTAAAGGTAAAGGCTGGTATATCTGCCTGTCCAGGTCTAGACCTGAAGGGTTGGTTCACACGTAGAGAAACCCTGGCATCTGTAGGAATCTGAGAAGGGGTAAGTAAGTCTACACTTGGGCTTATTAGTGGGATCCCTACCCATGCTACATTTTTGTACACATCTGCCAAATTATTTCCAGTTCTATCAAAGAAGATAGTGTTTGATAATCCACCTGTTCCAGCTTCATCAGCATTCTGGAGAATATCTTCCTGGCTGATCATCTCATCATAACGGGTATTAGATATGTAAACGTAATGTCTACCTCCTACTCTATCCAGGTTTTGACCAAACTCACTGGTGGGGTTGAAAATCATATCATCCCCATTATTCACTTTGTCCCACTCACTCTCTCCAAAGAATATATTTAGGCGCTCTCCTGTATTCACATTGATAGCGTAGCCCGGAAACCAGCTCTTACCGTGATTTTCCAGGGATCTAGGCTGCTCTCCATCTGTATTTCCTTCCCTGTTTACGCTCCCTTTCCATTTAGCTGATAAGGGCCATGCGCCTGAGCCTAAATTAGAGTTAGGACTGGTTTCTACTACTATACAGCGGGACCACTTGGTGATATCACTGGTGAAGACTATGTCTACATCTGGTAATTCTCCTAAATCTATCAGGTCCTGAACGCCTATCCCTCTGTTATTAGTTACCAGTCCTACAGGTAGGCCTGGACCTATGGCTCCTCCTCCTATAGGATCATTATTAAAGCTTCTGGCTAAGGCATAAGGGCCCCATCTACCCCCTAAAATTGTCTCAAAATCTCCATTCTTATCAAACAGCCTTTCTGCTTTAAACTGGTTCTCATCTCTTTCATCTGACTGTATCCAGTTCCAGACACCATTTAATATATTATCATTATCCTGAAGACCATCTAGCCAGGGCTGTGCTGGATCTGCAAAGGTAAGTTCTCCTCCTAATACTCCTGAGCTTCCATCTATATCCAGGGTATCACCTGCCGGGATAACATCCTCTACAGAGATAGAAAATCCATGTCCTTCTATGACCCTTTCCGTTCCACTAAGGGGTTCAGGTCTGGATACTACAGCCAGGTTACTATTAGGATCATTTCTTTCCACATAGGTAGCTGTAAATAGGGGAGAATATGGGCCTGCCTCCGTAGCACTTTCTAGCAAGGTCCATTCAGCAAAGGTGGAGTCTATGACTTGGGTTCCATTAGTTAGGTCTTCAGAGATTATTTCTCTCTCCACAAATCTCCTTCCTTCAACTTCTACCCTGTAAAAACTAGATTTTATGGTCTTTGGGTCTACTACTTTTACATCAATAGGGGATGAGCCAGACTGATAGGTAATTCTGTCAGTAATGAATGGCGACTGAAGAATTCTGTTTTCTGTCTCTTCTGTAATCCGTGTAAAAATCCCACCATTACCTATACCTGACACTTGGCTTACTTCTAGCCCATCTCCATACTCAGCCTGTATGACAGTTCCTCTCTCTTCAAATTCTATAGGATGTGGTAAGGCCGCTGTGGCTCTGAAAAAGCGGTTTCCCGGGACAAACTTCCTGCCGTCAGAAGCGGTATCATTATAGGCGTAAGCAATGACAGCATAGTAGTAGGTGGTGTAGTTCTTTAGGCCATTATCTGCTCCCAAGGCAAATAGATCTTTATCTACCTGGACGGAATGAAAAATGCCCTCATCCTCTCCCTGAACCATTACTTCTTCAGTAATGACAGGTTGATTCAGACCTTCTACCGCTGTTTCTTGGGTATTCACAATAGTCCCTATGCCATCCTTAATATCACATTGAGTAACTATCCTAGCCCTATCTGGATCATCCAATTCATTAGGGCCTACGGTGGCATCTGTTAACTGATAGAGAATGTATCCCTGGAAGGTAAATACCGAGTCAGATACATTATTAGCTTTTAATACTGGATCAGCCTGTGCATAAGATTCATTAAAGTTATTCCTGACATCTCTGAGGGCTTCATCATAGCCCCAGCGGATCACTAACTCTCTGTCATACTCTGAAATCTGAAGCTCAGGTGCATCTGGTCCATCAAGAAGGGTAAAATCATTATCAAACAATGCCTGGGCAATATCATCTGCTTCCAGTAGCTCACAAACAGAGCCAAACTGGTCATTAAAGAAACCTCTGGCCCAGACTACTCCTGTTATAATCTCATTTACTGCTCCCGGCTGTAAGGTGAAAGGACCTGCACTTTGGAGAAATCTTCTATCCTGATTTTTAGGGTTTCCAGCCAGGTCCTCTGTCCATCCTGTATTAAAGCAGGCATCCCCAGGAAACATAAAGTTCGAAGGGTTTCCTGGACTAGAGGGCCCATATCCAGTCCCTTCCCCTCCATTGGAGAAATTATCTACTATGGGAGTTCCATCTTTCCAGAGGCCCGTCAGATAATTGTAATAGTGCTGAGCTACCTCAGGGTTACCTGTCAGGGAGAAATCATTATTATAATAGACAAATTTAGACATGATGATGGTCTCATTAGGTTCATCAATGAGTCCGTCTTTATCATTATCTATTCCATCTCCAGGATCTGCCAGGGGCCCTTGGAAAAAGTCTACTCCACAGGCAGGAGGATTTAATCCGTAACCATTAGCTCCCGCATCATCTGCTGTAGCGTTATATCCGAAGCCCAGTCCACGAGCTGTATCACAGCCTACATAGTCATTAAACGCAAAGCCTATGTCTACATCCACCCATTGCCCCATAAATGTCTCATTCAGGGTCTGGCTGGAGCGATTCACCACCGTCTGCTTGTAAAAGGTCATGTCATTCACCGCATTGGCGGTGGTAAAGGCAAATGCTAACATGTGTATCTCTATCCCTATAGGCTCTCCTCCTGTCTCAGTATGCACATTCCC